>NZ_JAMYSE010000081.1:0-28707 GCF_040321795.1 Mesorhizobium sp. M0244
CCTTCCTCATCACAGCTCCCGAAGTTGTTGATTCGGGAGCAAATTAGATGAGGCAACAAACCAATTTTAGGGAGCAGTTCAGGCGAGGCAATGCGCACCCGACGACCTGCGCAAGCTCCTGTCGGCCGACAAGCGCGCGCTCGACGCGGAACGGAAGTTGGCCGAAGCCGAAAAAGACCTCGCCCAAACGACGCGGCAGCCTAGGGATCTGCCACCGATCATCAATCTCAGCGAGGCCGAAGGCTACTCCTTCGAGGTCAGCAGTGCCGGACTCAAACCGGACTTTCACGCCAAGCTTGAGAACGTCATTGCCAAGCAGATTGCCGCGATCGTCGCGAAATACGATGTCGATGTCGTCGAGGTGATCGGCCACACTGACGAGCAGCGATTGTCGAGGCAATCGAATATGGATTATGTGTTCGGGCGCGTCCTCTCTGGGGACGAGGACGTCAGCAAAATGGAACCGGGCGACAATGCCGGGCTAGGCCTGGCGCGCGCAATATCCGTCGTCTCCGTTCTGAAAAAGATACCGGAGTTGGAGCACCTCAACATCCTTCCCATGTCAGGTGGGCAACTGATCTTGCCTGACGATCGTCTCACCAATGGTGTGCAGTCCGGAGATGCGCCGGCAAGGCGTCGTATCGAGATCAGAGTGCGCAAAAGCAAGCAGAAGCTGGCCGACGAAGGCAACCAGGAAGACAACTGATTTCCAGAGCCGGATCGAGACCCCTTTGCAAACGACTCCAACATGCTTGTGGCGAACCGCCGTCTTGTGTGGCGACCACGGTCACCCGGCCGAGCTTTACCTCAATGCGCTCCCGAAAAGGCCCAATGTTTGTGATTCGAAGGACTGAAACGCCCGCATGAGGGGTGCGCCGGACCGTTCGCAACACGCCGAAAGACCCAGTCCTGGTGCTGCGCCTTCCAGCGCCGAAACTCAGCGACAGTGTGCTTGCTGGCATTATCGTCGACGAGCTTTGCATGGGTCTGGCACATCCAGACGCCATTGTTCACGTCACTACGCTCGCGATTCAGTAGTCCATGTTTGCGTGAGTGGTCCAATCCCGACCCCAGCGCTCGATCCACTCTTCCACGGCCTGGTCTCCCTTTGCCCTCGCCGCCGCATATTCAGAAAGTGTGTCAGGATCGAATGATGGGTCGACGCCAGCATCGACAAATCGGTGGGTCAACTCCAAGGAGCCCGTGGAAAGCAAGTCGTGGACCGCGTCGAAGACCACACAGCACTTATCAAAGCTCTCTACTTCGATCGGGATGAACGAGAATCGGGGACTATCGGCGAAGCCGGAAAAGTTCGCAGGGATAGCTCCCACGCCCGGCAGATGGAAGAATAACGAGCCACCATCGTTTTCGACGCCGCCATGACTAAAAGGATTTCGCAGCCTTTCCTTGATCCGCCGAAGCTTCCCCAAAATGACTCCAGCCGGATGATTGTCCTCAAAAGGTAGGACAACCTTGAGCTTGTCGTCCCACGATTTGGCGAGGAACGCCAACAGCCCTCCGGCCTCAAGTGGCTGGCCGTTAAAGGCTCGCAGCAGAATCAGTCGATGTTCTAGGGCGCTGAAGTATGCCTCGATCATCGCGGTTGTGAGGTAGTAGCCCTCGCTCTGCGCCGCGTGCGCATGATTGAGCACGGCCGCCAGCATTCCCACCGGCAAGCGGGAGGCGCTCTCTTTATTTCCCTTTGACGCCTTGGGCAGCTTGGGTGGCTTGTCCGCTCGTGCGAACGCCTTCTTGGCTTTGGATCGGAAGTAGCGGTAACGGCTCTCGAACTCGCCGAATCGGTTGACAATCAGGACGTTGCCCGAATTGGCCTGCTCTGCCGCAAACGGGGCGAGCAGATCTTCGATCTGACGCATGGCCGCGCCGACCTGTCCGACGATGCGATCGTGAGATACCTCGTGATCCTTGGCGAGCAGGATAGTAAAGCCAAACTTGCGCAACTCGAAAGCGACAGGTTCCCCTAGGACACTTCCATAGACCGTCCAGCGTACTTTCTCGCCGTGTCCGCTCCACCTCCAGCCCATTATGTTGCGAAAGGCGAATAGCACCAGTTCGGGCACCGGGAAAAGCCGGGCGGGGGGCCGAAAGGACTCCATGTCCCAGCTGTCCAGCCCGGCCGGAAAGTCAGAAGAAAAGCCGGCGAGTTTCTTGCCGAGCCGCTTGCGGAGCTTGTGCAACGCCTCGGCGTTTGGGTCGCTATTGACTGATTTGGTCATGGACTATGTCGTCTTTCGCCGGGCTAGATGTGGGAAATGAGCGGGCTACTGCGCCCTTAATTGGATAGCGCGGACAGAGCGACGGAGGAAATGTCCGTTTGGGCCAGTTGCTTTCTTTTCGAAAGAGAAGCGCTTGCGCTGCAATGGGGTCGATAGCGGAGTTGAGGGTACCCGGCGAGTATAACGGCAGCTCCTGACCCCAAACGACCAAAACCCGACAGTCCGGCACCGGCCCAGTTCCCGGCCGTTCCGAAACGGAGATTTGAGTGGCTGGTTCGGGCCGAGATCGGACCGGTAGCTTCGGTCTGCGATAGGGTTCCGCCTGTCCGTCTCCGGCCTCTTCACCTGGATGTGGAGGCCTAGTCTGACAGACAGACGCCAGCCGCAAAATCCAATATCAACCAGAATGTCAGTCTTGCGGCCGTCGTCAGTGGCGAGTCCCGCTTGCCTTTTCCATGGCGCCGAGAAGTCGCACCCAGCAGCAGGCACACCCGACCATGCGAGCTGATAGATCGTGCACGCTGGGAACAACGGACTTAGCGATCGCGCACAGGTGCCGGTAATGTCTCAGGTAGATTAGGTGTCCTGCCCTCGCCCTCTCCCCAGACGCCGGAAAACCTCCTCGGATCGGAAATGGTCGAAAGGTTCCATTGGGTCATCGTCGATGGATGGGACCGAGGGTCGAAACTGCACAAAACCGTCGAGTGTGCTCGCGCTTGATCGTATAGAACGCCGCTACTCCAGTGGCTAAATATTGTATTTGAGACGTCGTTTGACAAAGGCCGGCTGAGAACCTTCCAGCACGAGAACGATACGCTTGTTGATGTCGGGGTTCTCTATCGCCCCGCTTTCGTATGAGAACTTGTATTGCCGAGCTTTGTCCAACTTCACATACACGATCTGCTCCGCATCCGCACCGATGGCGAGGTTGGGATTGTGCGTCACCAGAATGACCTGACGGGATCTCTTGGCGTTGCGTATGCAATGCGCCAAAATCAGGAAAATGCTCTCGTTGTCGAGATTGTCCTCGGGCTGATCGATGATTAGCGGGATGTCGTCCTTATCCAGTTGCAGATAGAATATAAGCAGCAGAAGCCCTTTCTCGCCCGGGGAGAGTTCCTCTAGGTCCTTGCTACTCAATCTGAGTTTGTAGGAAGGCTCGATGTAGTCGAGGCTGAATAGGAGGTCATAAAAATCCTTGGGGTCTCTTACCTGATCCCCGAAGCGGTATTCCTCGGCCTGCATGGCGGCTAGGACCGCTTCGAGGCCATTAAGGATCGAGTCTATGTCGTTCCAATTAATGACGCTTATGAACTCGGAAAGTGTTTGTCCTGGCGTTTTGTTGAGACCATTGAACGGTCCGCGTTTGTTCTTGATGACCTTCGAGAGGAACGTTTCGGCAAAGTCGTTCTTTAGAATGAAGGATGCATCGATCTCGACGCTGAAATCTCTAATAGCCACCGTGGCCAGTTGGGTGTCGACGCTCTGTTTAAGATCCTTGTAAAACTCAAGAATCCTATTCTTGCTTGCATAGATTTCGCGCGCGAGTTTCGACCGCGCCTCGCGGGTCGCGGCGATCTGTCCGGGGAGTTCGTTCGTCAAGTCGGCGATCGCACGCTGCAAATGTCGAACGGTGTTGGGTTGAGGGTCTGCCTCGTTGCCAAGGGCTGAAGCCTTTTGCTTATTGATGGCTTCCCGAAGCTCTAGATATTGCTGGTACTCCCGTTGCGGTGCGCTGAGCTGGTCCCTGAGTTCTGTAGCCTTCTCAGTGCAGTAGTCGATGCCCACCCTGATATCCGGCAGGCTTATCAATGCATCAGGGGCCCAGGTTGTCTCAAACGAGACCTTGTTGTCGGTCTCGAGCGCCGCTACTTCCCTAGTAAGCTGCTCGATTAGGGCTGTCACCTGCTGATCCTGAATGTCCAAAGTGACAACCTGATTCACATCGATACTGAAATCCTGAAGTTTTGGACGGAGCTGTCCGACTGCCTCAGCCACCCTTTTCTTCAGGCTTTCCAAGGCATCAGTCACTGACGCCAAAACGGTCTTCTTCCGTTTCAATTCAGCGACCCTGTCCACGGCGACCTGCAGCCTGGCCTCCAAGTCTGCCAGCTGGGCGGCGAACTGGCTGGCCAAGGCCGACAATACCGCCTGCTCGCGTGTTCCTGCCTCGTGAGGGGCTGCGATGGGCGCCGGATCGCTGATTGCGGCGAGCTCTGCATTCTTCGCGTCGAGTTGCGCCTGCAGCGACCTTAGATACTGCGGCTCGGCCCGTTCCTCCAATGCAACGATGTCCACGTTCTTGGCGCGCAACTGCGCCTTCAGGGCGCTCGTCTCGTCCTTGCTCTGCAACGTTTTGAGTTCGAGCAGTTCCTTGAATGATCCCTGCCCCATCCGCTCTGTTTCCTCGACGTGCGAGAAGACGACGTCCTCGATCTGCTTGCGAAAGTTTTCGATCTGAATTTCGTTGGTCAGCCGTTCGAAATAGTTCTGGGGGAGGTAGCGAACCGATTCCGGCTTAGTCGGGTCAACCTTGTCATCGAGCAGCTTGGATACTTTGCCGCCGCTTTGCCATTCGATCTCAGCCTGGAAGTTCTCCGCGAAACCCTTTTGTCGAAACTTCCTATTTGACGCTGAGTTGGACAGGAAAGCGAAATGCTCCTCCAGCCGGCTCTCACCAAGGAGGCCAATGATGTCGACCAAGGCGCTCTTGCCGCTTCCCTTGTTGCCGATAATGGCCGTCAGCTCGGGATTGAGTGGCAGACTGATGTTCTTGAACCATCGCCCTCGTGCGCCGTCGTAATGCGGGACTTGATCGATCCTCAAGTTCTTAAGAATCTTGGTGGGATGCCGAGTTTTCCGGTTTTCCACCGGAGGCACCTCGCCGATATAGACACGGCCCTCAGGTTCGTAACAGATCTGCTGCAACCCCCGGAACGTCCTGTCTGCCTTGATCCATGTGTGCGGAAAGTAAGGGGTGCGGCCGTCGAGTCGTTCCAAGTCTTTAAAGGAATGGGCGTCGCTGCCCCAGATGACCGGCTTCGGATCGGATTTGCCTTGCTTGTAGCGGTCCTCCCTCAGGAAATAATCGCGACTGTCCTCCTGACCCAGGAATGCGTGGCACGCCTTGTCGATGCCGTCAGCGATCGTGATCTTCCGCGCCGATCCGGAATGCGTGCTGCGCATTCCGTTGTTGCCGGCTGGGAAAACGATCAGATAGGGGCGGTGATCACCGAACGTTTCTTCTAGTCTTTGAACGACGTCATCAAAGGCGACGGAAGCTGCCTTGAAATCCGCGGGCGTCAACAGGTCCGCACACGAAAGCCGGGCGCCGGATTGGTCGGATCCCTTGGTTTTCAGCGCGCGGAGGAAATCCCGGATCTTGGTACGCGGGCACGCCTCGGCGTCGCCGTCGAAAATGACATGAAGGTCAGGGCTGTCGCTTGTCGTATTGATTGCTTCAGAAAGCCGAAGCTCCACGTTGATAAAGAACACCTTATCGGATTCGGGACGCCTCACTCTGAAAGCATCGATTATTCCGTACGACCGATCGCAACTGAAATAGTCCGTAATCCCGAAAACCGCGACAGGAGAGTCAGCGAGAATGTCAATAAATTGCTCATCGACGGCCGGCGAGGCTTTTCCGTAAGAATCCGACAGTTTTGTGCCCGGCGGATGGACATGCAAATCCCAGCGTCTCCACACTGAGCCGACTCTCGTATCTGCCGTCATCGATTTTCCCGTCCGTACTATTCAAAGTAATCTGACGACATTTCTTCTTGAACGCGAGAGGAACGCGGCTAAACGCATCGGGCGAGCGGGATCATCAATGAGCTACGTCGAATCTTATCCGCTTTCGGCTATGCAATCTTGTAGTACTTTTCGTCGTCGGGCGCTGCCCGCCAAACGCCGCCAGTTGCCGAACAAAATCCGCACAGTCAGCGCGCCGATCACGGACCCTCGCACGGTCTCTGCACGGATAGAAGGTACGGCCCCAGCCGTCCCTTCCCGTCGAACCGTCTCCAGAGCCGCGAGACCACATCCCTCTATGGTGTGAAACAGGTTCGCGGTCCTACAAAACTCCTTCACGGGTGGATAACATCATTGGGTACTGATGCTGAAAGAACACGCAGGTTCTCTCTGAGTTGATAATGCATAGCTGCCGAGTCCAGATTCCAAACGCGACCTAGTTCCTCGACAGCCATCCAAGCGTCTACCGGCTGTAACGGGCGGCTACGATCCATTGCAAAAGGGCCGTCTGTTTCGGTAAGCACGCGATTCCTCGGTAGCGCTTGAGCAATCGTACGGCCGTTTCTTGTTCGAAGCATCGCTGGCCCGACGCTGAACCAACAACCCTGCCCAATGGCGCGCTGTAGCTCTTTGCTGTTTCCACTAAACCAGTGGAGAATCGGAGTGCCAGACGACGGAAAGCGTGCAAGTACGTCGAGCACGTCTCCAGCAGCACGTCTGCTATGAATTGACAGAATCTTTCCACCCATCGTCGAGGCCGTTCGCAGGATGAACTCGAACGCGCGTAATTGGAGGTCCTGTGTGGGTTTGAATTGGGGGGAGCCGTCGAGGCCGATTTCACCGAAGTACCTTGTTTCCGTTGCTAAGGCTTCAAACAATGCGAGCTCGCCAATTCGATCACCGGCCAGCTCGGGATGCAGCCCTAGAGCGGTTCGAATTCGAGGCTTTCCCTTCGCCAACGCCGCAGTCTTACGCCATGCCTTCGGGGTAGTCGTTACGGACAGAACGTATACCCCAGCCCTGTTCGCATCCTCAGCTGCCAACTCAGGATCACGGTAGAGGTCAAGGTGACAGTGAAAATCGATCAAACCAAAAGCCCGCTATCTCGGAGGAAATTGCCGACTTCAGTCAGGCCACGTCGGTGCACATCCAGTATGTCGCTTCGTCTTTGAAGGTCAATCGGCAGTGGCCCGGAGCGGGCCGCCCATCTTCCGATGTTCTCTGTTGCAAGTCGCTGAACTGCGGTCATCATCGCAACCAGGTCATCGCGGTTATCTTCGTCGGACATCACGCGAGCAATGTCGGCGTCTTCATAATCAGTCCTGTCGTCCACGGTTCCGGCATAAAAGGATGCTCTACGGATTAGGCAGGGAACGCACCTCCCGCATTGACGGTTCGTCCGCTTCCACTTGCCGCACGAGACCGTCTCGCTGGCGATACGCTCGAAGCTTGGATAGCTCGCCATTCCGAAGACCATTTCCCCCTTCGTGGTGGCTTCGTATGGATTTCTGATTGTCACCTGGAGGCCGATTTGCGTGAGTATTGCCTGCACGGAAGCCAGGAAATGAGGATGCGTCGTCCTCGTGCTGAGGGAGCCGATACGGCGTGGTGTGAGAGGAGCATTGAGTGCGATCAGACCATTTTCAGGCATCAGCAATTCGGTAACACCACCGCGAAATGACGAACGGGCTTGGGCGGCAAGAACACCAAAGGCAATAAAGTTGAAACTGCGAGTACGCATGCTGACATCGGATGCACCGCTCCAGGTCGGATGCGCGTTGACCGAGAATCGCTGCAGGTTATTGGGAAGCTCCCCGGCAATGAGATCCTGTTTTTGCGCATCTCCCCGATAGGCGTGACTAACCAAAAGCGGACGTTTCCCGCCACGGAGCAGCTCGATCGTTGATATCGTGCTGTCCAGTCCTCCCGAGAATAGCGATACTAGATCGACGTTCGCGACGCTGATTGTTCTTTGCCGGCTGCGAACGCGTTGACGCGTCGGCGGCGGCTCGCCGCCGCCGACAAACTCAAATTCCCAATTGTCCCCACTGAGGAAGCGTAAAGCAGCCTCCAGTTCCGCTTTCACCGCATTCCAGGTTTGCGGCGCATGAAGAGGCAAGACGACGCGGATTTCTCTATTCCACCCGTTATCAGCATCATCTCTCTGCACGAATGTATCTGCCGCGGTCACGGCCAGGGCGAGCGAAACAAAATCCATCGCCGTCACCGTTGGCTGCACCCCAAATCGGCTTGCTTCGTCCCGAAGTTGGGCTCCGATAGCCCCGGTTCCGACGTGTACGGGCTCACCCCCGTAAAGCAGGACGTGAACGCCACTCCCCGGTGAACTTGGCACAAATTGCGGATCGAGATGGAAGATTACGTCGGTCATTCGTAGCTTTCCCACTCGCGCCAAATGTCATCGATCGCAGCACGTTCGATCCGCTCCATCTGCACGCGGGTCATTTGACCGAGGCCGTCCGATAGTGCTGGCGATAGGTGCCGATCCACCGTTGCCCGGATGATGTCCATGAGCTCGTTTTCGGCTTCGACCGCCCGCATCGGATCATCCGTTTTGTTCCACGCGTCGCCCGCGTCGTTAGTGATCTCCTGAAAAAGCACGCGACTGAAAAACTCGACTAGGAGCGAAACGATGTCGTCCGCCGTAAGCGCAGCTGGGTCAAAGATTGCAACATCCGGGAGCACTTCAGCGATGGCCTCCTGAATCGCGATCCGGATCAAATCCTGGTCAGCGTTTGCTGGCGCCAATGCTTGAGCAATGGCTTCTGCGGCCTCACCCACCGACTGACCAACGAGACCGGATAGGTCTACACCGGTCGCATTTTCACCTGATCCACCTGCCTGCAATTCGGTGATCAGGCCGGCGAGAGCGCCCCCTGCGCCATAAGCAGGCCCAAAGCGTCTGGGCCCGTAGTCAACACCGCCGGTCGAGTCCCTTGCATACTTGCCTAGCGCTGAACGAAAAGATCCCTCGCCGGCACCGGCCACTGCACGCCCGAATTCCGTGCGAAAGCCACGAAAGCGTTGTCCTTCCGGCGGCGGCATCGGCTTTCCTGGATCGGCATCTGCATACGCTGGCACGAGTGGACTTTGATTTCTACGCCCTTTGCCTGACGACGACGTTCCCATTTTCCCCCCTCATTCTTCCCACCATTTTGCTCCCTTGACCGTGGTGGACAGCCATCCAGGATATTTCGGCAGCTGCAGCGACCTAATGAACCGCATTAGCAGAGCGCCGGCATCAGCTGATTGCTGCGCAACCATGAAGGCACCACGGAAGTCTGGGCGAATCCGGCTCCAATCGGAGTTCTTGCGCATTTCTGCGATGATCGCCTCCATCACAACTGGGAGATCGTCGGCTTTCAAAGCACCAATTGCCTCGCGGCCGGCGGCTGACGAAATGCTGGTGACTTTTAGCAGTGTCTGCAGTGCTCTCAAGATCGCCGGCGAAATCGCAGTACCTGAGATTCTGAGGGGTACGGTCTCTCGCGCCAAATAGACCGCCGGTCGCAAATCGATTCCCCCAAGCCGTGGATCCAGACTTGCCCAATCGCGCAAGAAAATTAGATGCTTGACCCATGCCTCCGGAAGGAGGCCTTTGGCGTTCTCTATCGTTCTGGACTCGAGGAGATCTAGGATTTCGAGTTTTCCGTCGCCGGCCGCATTGATTGCAGTGTGCAGCGCTTCTGTGGCGTCCGTATCGGTGCATCGTTCAAACAGCGCGAGCTTGGTAATGATCGCCTCATCTAGCGGCATGGATCGTCGGCGAGCGATGGAGGCGCGCATGCGAACGACGTTCAGCATTCGCTTGACAATGCGTGGGTTTCCAAGCACACCAGCCGAATGCGCGAGAGCAGGCGCCATCCGATCCGCCATCTCCAAGGCCTGATGCAAAGCGTCATCAGCATCAGGCCCGAGCGTTTTAAGAACGTCCTCGACGGTGAATACCCCGTCCTTTTTCCAGGATTGGCGCAGTTTCTCAATGAGGTAGGAGCGCAACCGTTCTACGTCCTCGGCCGAGACACTCCCTCGTCCGGCGAGTAAAAGGAAAAGATACGCACGGACTTCCTGGACGCCAACGCGAGGTACGCGAATTGGCATCTGGATGAGCTTATCAAGGTAGTCCGCGATGTGGCGTTGCGTTGGATTGTTGAAGTGCTGCGACACCGCATGGCGGATCATGTCTTCGTCCGCCACAACCACGAATGCTGTGTTGGGTAGGAAGAGGAAGAGACGCACTGCCTCCAAGGTATGTATGGCATTGGCGGGTAGGCAACGGTCGAGATTGTCAATGAAGACAACCAACGTCCGGTTGAGGCCCTTTAGCACTTCGCCAAATTCGACCCTGAATGCATCGATTTCCTCCGGCGGACCTCGGTTTTCGGCCGGCTTCAGTAATTGCTGCGCCTTTTCACCTACCATGGAGACGGCATCTTTGGCCGCTTCGACATCCGTCTCGCCAGCTCTACCTACAAAAGCATTCCCAACAGCCTCCACACCCCTTGTGATGGCACCGAAGGTTGGAACACCGAACGCGAGGGCGCCCCCTTCGATTGCAAGACCAAGCAGGCGCAGCTTGTTTACTCGTCCGAGCAAGTTGACCGCCTTGCCCTTTAGTGGGGTAGGCGATGCGTCAATCAAGGCCGAAGAGATCACGCCCATCAGAGCCGCGCGAGCGTCATCGAAGTCCTGGTACAGCCACGCGTCGAATTTGACGACCAGGTATTTATCCTTGGTCTTTGCGAGTTCAGCTTCTACAAGCCGGAGAGTAGTGGACTTGCCAGTACCCCACCCGCCGAAGATTCCCAGGGACAAGGGTCTAAGATGCGGATCTGAAATAAGCTCGGCAACGAGCTCCGCAACTTCGGAATAATTCAAAAAATCAGAGTCCGTTTCCGCGTCGGCCCACATGCTAAGCCCCAAATCGATGTTAGATTATTCTCGGCGAGCAATGATCGTTAGTAGATGATATGACCGTCGAAATCGGGCGTTGACCAGAGCGCTGCCGCCTCTAGTCAATTGCGACTCGGACTCGAATCCTTCTATCGACAGTACGGTAGTCAGAAAGAGTCAAGTATCTCTACTGTTTTTTGCGCCTTACGTGAGGTGCGTCACAGATTTCTCTCGAGCGCACAGCAGATGTCATGAAGTCGTGGCCAGTGCATAACGGTCAATGGCTATGAGGGACCTTGGTCTATGGCCTGCTGCTCGACGGCGACTTCGCCGATCCGTGCCAGATGTTCCCGGCAGACGTGTTCAGTGCATTTGTGAAGTTCCGCTGTCCGCTCGCCCAACCAGACGAGCGCCTCCTCGCTTATCAGGTAGTGCTTGGAATACCGGGCCTTCACATGGGCCTCGTTCAACGTGTTGAACCAGGCCCGATGACGTTGCTGCTCACGAGGCCATGCCTCGGACAACCGTCGATCCTGGTCCTCGGCCAAGGCCCTCAGAAACGTGAGATTATGGGAGGGTGGGCTGTAGTTGGTGAGCACCAGCAGGAGTGTTGCATAGCTATGCTCGATGGCTTGGTGGAGCTGAAACGCCGCTTCCTTATGTCGACCCTGCTTAAGAACATACCAAAAAGTGTCGAGGAAGCCCTTGGCACCGGGGAAACGACCTTCGAAATGTTCATTGGCTGTCTCATACGTCGCCTTCGGCGTGAGAGGCTTGGGTTCGGCGAGCGGTTCGTCGTCGAGCTCGTAGAGGACAATGCCCTCGCGGCGGATGTCAGTGAAAAACTACTGCCCTTGGCGCAGCGCGGTGTTTACGAAGCGGCGGCTGTGCACGATGAAGCTGGTTGGCGTCTTGATGGCGCGATCGCGGTCGAGCCGATCCTTCGCCTTGTACCAGCAGGCGAAGTCGGCGAGCTTGTTGTTGTTGACGATCACCAGCAGATCGAAATCGCTGCGGTAGCCTTCATCGTCAGCGACTCGTCGACCCAGTCGCCTCGGGCATAGGACCCGAACAGGATAATTTTCAGGATGCGGCCGCTCTTCTTCCAGTCCGCGCTGCTCTCGGCCAGCGCGTCCTCGAATTCGGCATGCAGGATTTCGACCACACGGGCCAGTTCCTCCTGCTTGTGCTCCGGCAAGTAGACCGATGCTGGTTTTCATCCTGGTCAGTTCAAATCTGGTGAACGCAGGAGCGCGTCGAAGGGCTCGTTATAGCAGGCTTGGCCATATGCGAAAGGGTGCCGATGCGGGCTGCGAGCAATTGATTCTGTTGGTTTATGTCACTTTGTGCGTCGCATAGTCTCCCAGTGTGTTGGCGGCGATCAGAGGCAAGTCGTTGGCGCTGATTCTTTCCGTCATCGTGACCAATGTCATCAAGTGATCGGTCAGGAAATTGTCGAATTTTGCCAAGGCGGGTTGCGCCAGTCGCGAAGCAAGTTCTTCGCCATCTGGCGCCGGCGAACCCGCTATGTCCTGCAGCGTTTCTATCGCATTTTGCGCCTCGCATTCCTGAAGCTCGATGGCATGCCCGAAATGCGATGCTTTGAACTCGCGGGCCAGCAATGCCAGGGTCAGGGTCTGCAGCTTCCTGGTTCCGACCCAGGGCAAAATCAGGACGCCCTCCCCATGTGTGATGATTGAACGGCGGTCCAGCTGCAGATCCAGGAACGATCTGCGTGCCTCATCGAGCAGCCGGCTCGCTGCCGGATCGAGATAGGGGTAGCCCTCATCGGATGCGAGAACCGCGCGCATCGTTGCCACCACATGATCGTGGATGGCCGCGCCCCTGCCATTGAAATGCGGTGGCTTTCCTGCCCGTGTCGGCTTGACCATAATGACCCGAGCGCGATCGTCGATTTCGATGACTTGCCAACGGCGTCCCGTGAAAATAATGGTTTCACCACGTGCAACTGGAGAGCTCAGCGGATAGGTGCCGAGCGTGCGTGCATCGTGAATGATCCGCATCACGGCAATCTCGCAAGGGCCATGCGCGAAGAAGTCGAAGCGCGGCGCTGCTGGTGCGCAGAGGTGGTGAGGTTGCGCAGCTGTTTTCGCGCCTGGATGCCGTGGTCATTGATGAGTTGCATGCCTTATCGCGTTTTGGCGTCCCCGGACGTGGCACTCCATGCCTTTATGGACCATTGCGCCAACCGGATCGGCGAGGCTTTGGTCTGCCTCGACGAACTCGTCAATCTCTACAAGCTGCAGAGATTGCTGTGGACGAGCCCCGCAACGATCTGATCTATGCGGCCGAGGCTGCCCTTCGCGTATCGGACGATCAGGAACGGCTCATTCTGGCGACAGGCCGCTATCTCGGAGAAGGCTTTGACGACCATCGGCTCGACACGCTGTTCCTGACCATGCCGATCTCGTGGAAGGGGACGCTCGCCCAGTATGTCGGGCGCCTGCATCGCGAACATCAGGGCAAGTCCGACGTTCTCGTCTATGATTATGTCGACGGGGCCGTGCAGGTTCTGGCGCGTATGGCCGCGAAGCGGCGGACCGGATATCGGACCCTTGGCTACCGTCTGGAATAGCGTCGGTCAGGGTCTATCGACGATGTTGCCGCGTTCGTGCGACGATATGGCGGTTTGGCTCTCCAAGGCCGTCCGGCCATGCCTATGCGCCCGGGCGCAACGCTTGGAGCAGCGGCTTGAGCTTGTGCTTGCGCCGGTGTTTTTCGATAAGCTTGTCGATCCTTTCGATCCAGTCGTCGAACCGGCCCGCCGCATCATAGGCGAGCACCGCCTTTTCCAGCCACTGCGCCGCCAGTTCGTAGAATCCGGCCTGGCCCGAATCCATGACGTTGACGGCCATGCGCTCGCAGACATCGATGACCCAGTCGGGATGGCTGGCGTGCGCCGCCTCGGCGAGGCGCATAAGAACCGTATTGGACGGATTGCGCAAAACGTTCTCGACGTCGACGGACCGCACCGCCTCGTCGATCCTGCCTTCGTTCAGGAAAATCTCGGTCCGGTCGTGAGCGTGTTTCGCCGCCGCCAACTTCGCGAGAAGGCGGGCGCGCATCGCCGTCCATTCCGGTCCGGCCAGGGTCTCGGCCGCCCGAAAATCATCGAGCGACAGACTGTGCTCGAAAGCGGCGCCCGCCGCCGTCAATGCGGGTTCTCTCCTGGCCAGCGCGGCGGCGCAATCGCGCAGCCAGCGCGCGAGACCGACAATCCCATAGGAGCGGTCCTCTTCCGCCTTCAGCGTCAGACCCCATTCGGCCAGTTCCAGCGCCTCGTCGATCTGTCCCGCCTCCTTCAAGACCTGTGAGAGCAGCAGAACCTCTTCGGCGGAGCGAAACTGTTTCCGGGCATAAGCGGCAGCTTCCGCGACACGTGCCAGCCGCACGAGCATCGCGGCATGATCGCCATGCCGTCCCGCCGCTCTGGCGAGGTTGAGAAATTCCTCCGCCCGCCCGCCGATATCGAGCACCCGCAGCCGGGCTTCCGTCAGCCGCTCCATGATCCAGTCGCCCTGGCCCGAGAGCGGCCAGGTTCGTCCCCGGCCGGCCATCACGTCCGCAAGACCGATCTCATCCCAGCCCTGTTCGAGCGCATCGATCGCGACCTGCAGATGGTCGTCGAGGCCGTAGCCGTCGAGTTCGCCCTGCCAGACATCGAGCCGCGCCATCAGGTCGTCGCGTTCGCCAGGTGCGAGATCGCTCATCAGGACCGCCTCGGCGATCAGTTGGCCGAGCACGGGAAAAAACTCGTGCAGCGTTTCGTCCCAGTCGGCCTGTTCGAGCCATGCGGGCACCAGGGCCTCGGTGACCGGCTCCAAAATGGCGAGGGCGTTGCGACCGTCACCCGCCTCGAGGAAAGGCCTCGCCTTGTCGATCAGCGCCGCGACGCCGTCCTCGTCGATCGCGGGGACATCGTCGCTCCAGCCGCGTCTTCGGGAATTGCGCCCCGACAGCAGCGCCTCAGCCTGCCGTCTGATCGGTTTCGGATCGACGGCGGTGCGGCGCGCACCCGCCAAAAATCCGTCCGGCGCGCCGACGGCCAGTTCCGCCTCGAGCCAGAGCACCAAGCCCGGATCCTCCTCGGCCCGGCTGATCAGCAGCGCCGCCAGCGCCGCCCGATTGAGGTCCCGGAGCATGTCCGCGAGCGGAAGCCTTTCCACGACCTCGCCCGGCTTGGCAACAAACTTCAGGAGCACGGCGACGACATGCTTGCAGGCGCCGCCCCAGTCGTAGGGGCAGGAGCAGCGTGTCTCGATCACGCCGCGCGTGTCGGCGACGCCGCCATCGCGGAGCCTGACCGACACGACGTAAGGCGCGAATTCGCTGCCTTCGACCTGCGCGGTCAGGACATCGCCGCGGCGCACGAGTTCGGAAACAGCCCCGCTGCGAAAGTAGCTTTTGCCGCGCGCGAAGGATTCCTCGGTGGCGAGGGCACGGATCGTGTCTTCCCCGAATGGCGGTGGCGTCATGGCAGCCCCTGCTCCTCCGCCTCTGCGTCTTCGCTGACAATGCCGAGCGCGCCGGACAAGTCGGCGAGCAGTTTTGCCTTGTCGAGCAGGCCGGCGTCCTCGAGCTTCTCCATGTCGGGGAGATCGCGCAGCGTCTCGAAGCTGAAGTGGGACAGGAAGGTCTTCGTCGTCACATAGGTGTAGGGCGCCCCCGGCTGCGGCGCGCGCGGTCCGGAAGCAATGAAGCCGGCGCCGCGCAGATTGCCAATGAGGTCGCGGCTGATCTCGCGGCCGAAAAAACCGGACAGCTCGGCGCGGGTGATCGGCTGGAAATACGCCACCGTCATCAGCACCAGCGCTTCCGATTGCGACAGGTCGACGGTCTGTTCGCTGACGCCCGAAGCGGCGCGGATAGCGTCTGAAAAAGCCGGCCGGGTGCGGTGCTGCCAGCCGTCGGCGACCGCCACCAGATCGTAGGGCCGGCCGCGCAGTTCGGCGCGGATGTCGTCGATCAGAAGATCGAGATTGCAGTCGCGGCCCACCATCCGCGCAAGAACCTCCCGCGACACCGGCTGGTGGGAAGCGAAAATGACGGCCTCGACCCGCCCCATCCATTCACGCCACCGAACCTCCGGCGGCAGGTGGTCGAGATCCCGGTCAAGCAACAGTCGTTGCCCATCCCCATTTCCTCGGCGAGCCTTCGTCGGACGCGCCGCCATCATCACAGCCCGTAGATGCGAAAGGTGGCGCGGCCGGACAGTTCGCGCACCGCGCCGAGACCGGTCAGCCGCTCGAACAGGCGCCGCGCGCCCCATCGCGACAGATGGGGCGTCTGCAGCGAGCCGGGCACGGCGTCCTCGTCGAGAAGCAACCTGATCGCCGCCCCCGCCCCTTTCGCCCTGAGCTTGGGCGCCGCCGCGGCAAGCCGGGCGGCGTTCCGGGCGATGTCGGCGGCCAGCCGGCAGGCCTCCACCGAGGCTTGCGCGACCGCGAGGCAGACCGCCCGCTCGAACTTTTGCTCCCCCGGCCGTATTTTTGCGCCTCGTGCGCCCTCGGTGCGAAAGGCTGACGAATGCACCTGCGCCATCAGGAGCGGCACCGGCCGCGGCCAGCGCAATCTTTGCGCCAGCGCCAGGTCGGCGAGCCACCAGCCCAAAAACGCCGCCTCCGGCCGCGCGGCGTGGACGTGCCCGGCGATGGCGGCGGCCATGAACGGCGCCGGCGGCGCGGACCGCAGCAGATCGTCCATGCGTTCGGGGATGGTCGCCAGCGCGCCATCCCAGCGGACCCCGAGCAAGTCGCAGATTCCGCGCAGGCCGTCGGCGTCGACCGCCGGCGAGCGTGAGGCCAGTCGTTTCCATGCCGCAAAAATGGCGCCGGAGGGGCCGGGATCGTCGCCTGGGCTGCGCAGATGCCCGGCGTCGCGCAGCGCCGCCTCGTCCTCGGCGCGGCCGGCGAGGCGCACGGCGGCCGCGGCGCATTTCAACGCCTGGCGCTGGCGCCAGGCGCCGGCCCAGGGCGGTGCCGCGCGCACCAGAGTGTCGAGCGCATGCAACGCCGCGCCGGCCATGAACGCCGCCTCCGCATCGCTTGTCACCGACCCGCGCTGGGTCGCCCAGCCGGGCACGGTGGGCGGCTCGCAGGTCGATGCAATCGGCGACATGGCGGGACGAATCATGGCGTGGACGATAACGCCATCGTGCGCTTTTCGCTAGCGATCCGGTGCAAAGCGCACAGCCTGTCGCAACGCTTTTATGTCCGATAAGCTTGCCTTATCGGACGTATGGCGGTAGCCTGCCAAATCATGGAAAATCCCCCGGCCAATGCCACCGAAAACGATCTCTCGGACGCCGACGATCTTGACGGCGATCTGCCCGACATCGTCGATCTGGTCATGGAAATGGGCTCATCGCCGGCGCGGCTGGAAGCCCTCGTCGAGACCGCGACGGCCTACGCAAAGGCCGCCAGTTCCGAGAACACGCGGGACGCCTACGCCAAGGATTGGCGGCATTTCACCTCCTGGTGTCGCCGGGAAGGATTCGATCCGCTACCGCCCTCCAGCCAGGTCATCGGTCTCTACATCGGTGCCTGCGCTGCCGGCGATCCGAAACGCGGCCTGCCATCGCTCTCCGTCGCGACGATCGAGCGCCGCCTATCCGGTCTCGCCTGGAACTTCACCCAGCGTGGCCAGCCGATGGATCGAGCGGATCGCCACATCGCCACCGTACTCGCCGGCATTCGCCGCCAGCACGCAAAGCCGCCGCGGCAGAAGGAAGCCGTGCTTGGCGACGACATCAAGGCGATGGTCAACACGCTTGGCCATGATCTGCGGGGCTTGCGCGACCGGGCGATCCTGTTGCTCGGCTTTGCCGGCGGCCTTCGGCGCTCCGAAATCGTCGGTCTGGACGTCGTGCGCGACGACCGCAGTGACGGCGCCGGCTGGATCGAGATTTTTGACGGCAAAGGCGTGCTGGTCACCCTGCGCGGCAAGACGGGATGGCGCGAGGTCGAGGTCGGTTTAGGAGCATCCGACCAGACCTGCCCGGCCGCCGCGCTCGAGAGCTGGATCCGCTTCGGTCGCATCGCGCGGGGTCCGCTCTTCCGGCGCATCTTCAAGGACAACAAGACCGTCGACACCGAGCGGCTTTCCGACAAGCATGTCGCGCGCCTGGTCAAGCAGACCACCCTTGCCGCCGGCGTCCGTTCCGATCTTCCGGAAGGCGAACGCGAGTTGCTGTTCTCGGGCCATTCCCTTCGTGCCGGCCTAGCGTCATCGGCCGACATCGAGGAGCGATATGTGCAAAAGCATCTCGGCCACGCCTCGGCCGAGATGACACGCAAATATCAACGGAGGCGAGACAGATTCCGCACCAACCTGACCAAGGCGTCGGGCCTCTGAGAAAGCCCCTCCCCTCCCCCGTTTCAGGCCGCCATGTAGAGATCCCGGAGAGCAGGATTTTCAGCTTAGCGTTTCAATTGAAATCGGGAAGTAAAACCGACATCTTCGGCGCGAGCGAGCGGCCCGATCAGGCTGTTCAGGGGTAAGTTGGCGAAAACGTAAGCCATTGATTCCGTTGTAGCCGATTTGCGAAACGGAAGCTATATTGCCATTCACTTCCGTCACAGGCGATAATCCTGCGCACAAAGATCGGTATCGATGATGACCGCTTATCGATAGCGATGGCTTGGGCGGCCAAGAGGCGCTAGATTCGGCGCAAAGCACGGCTGCAACGGCCGCAGAAACCCGCCCGAAAGGTCCCCTCGATGCCAGAAACGCCCCCTGCCCGCGCCGGCGGCCGCCAAAGCACCGAACTCGTCGCGCGACGGGCCGAAGCCCTCGACGCGCTCGATTCCGTGCTGCCGTTCGACCGTCGCGATTTTCTGGCCGATCTCCTGACCGATGACGACGTCGCAACGCTGCGCCACCTGGCCAGGGAAGGCATTGGCGCAAATTCTCTGCGGGCGCTGGCCTCCGACCTCGGCTATCTCGAGGCGTGGTCGCTGGCGGCCACCGGACAGCCGCTGCCCTGGCCGGCGCCCGAAGCGCTGCTGATCAAATTCGTCGCGCACCACCTGTGGGATTTTGCGAAACGCGAAACGGATCCGGCGCACGGCATGCCGACCGACGTCGCGGCGACGCTGAAATCGCAAGGGCTTTTGCGCAGCGACGGACCGCACGCGCCCGCCACCGTGCGCCGGCGGCTGTCGAGCTGGTCGACGCTGACCAAATGGCGCGGTTTGCGCGGAAATTTTTCAGCCCCGGGCTTGCAGAGCGCCATAAAACTGGCGGTGCGGCCGCAAGAGCAAGAAAGCCGTGACCGCCGACATTTTGACCGCCCTGCTCAGCACCTGCGCCGGGGACCGTCTCGTCGACGTGCGCGACCGCGCCCTTCTCATCACCGCCTTCGCGTCCGGCGGCCGCCGCCGTAGCGAAATTGCTTCGCTCAGGTTCGAGCAGATCGTCGAAGAAGAGCCGGTGCCGGCCGATCCCAAGGCTCCGGATTCTTCGAACAAGCTCCCGTGCCTGTCGATCCGGCTCGGCCGGACAAAGACGACACAGGCCGACAGCGACGCCTCCGTGCTGCTCGTCGGCCGGCCTGTTCTGGCCCTGAAAGGCTGGCTCGAACGCGCCGAGATCACCGAAGGCGCCGTCTTCCGCGGCATCGACCGTTGGGGCAATCTCGAAAAACGCGCCCTGACGCCACAAGCCGTCAATCTGATCCTGAAGCGCCGCGTCGCCGAGGCCGGGCTCGATCCGCAAGCCTTCTCCGCCCACGGCCTGCGCTCCGGCTATCTCACCGAAACCGCACGCCGCGGCATTCCGCTGCCCGAAGCCATGCAGCAGTCGCAGCATCGCTCGGTGCAACAGGCGTCCAACTACTACAACGATGCCGAACGCACGCTCGGCCGGGCGGCACGGATAATCGTCTGAATACCCCTTGCCTCGTCGGCCGAGGTCGACGAGCGCTATGTGCAAAAGCAGCTCGGCCACGCCGCGGCCGAGATGACGCGGAAATATCAGCGCCGACGTGACCGGCTGCGCGTCATTCCCACCAAGGCCTCAAGGTTGTAGCCGACAGAAAGCCTACGCGCCAAACAGCCGCCGGTCCCAATAGACGGGCTGGTGGAGGCTGGTCTGGATCCTTGAAAACTCCGGATGCGCCGGATTGATCAGCACATTGCAATCGAGACGCGCCACGACACTCGGTACCAGCAGGATGGCGCTGCGCCGTTCTAAACACCAGGTTTCGCCAAATCCCTTGCTCACCGTCGCTGGCATCGTGTCCCAGCCGGGCAGTGACGGCTGGGAAAAGACCTCGTAGCTCAGCCCGCGCGGGATTGTGATTTCGAGGTAGTGCTGGTTGGGCGGCAGTCGGCCGCTGCCATGCACCAGCTTTTCCAACAAGGCCGTCGAATAGTGCTCGCTGGTGTAGATGATAGGACTTCCGGGCGTGTTCCATCGCCCTGGCGCGATTGTCGAGCCGGTCGCGTCGAAGATCGGGTAGGTGCCGGCCGGATTGCCGATGCGAAAGGACGATAGCGTGCGATCGAGAGTCTGCGCCGTCACGCAGCACTGCCGTACTTCAGACCTCCGAGGATATCGACCACCATTTCGGCGCCAAACTCGCTCAGGATAACGACGTCGATCGGTCGCTTGTCCTCAATCATCGGGTGCGGCCGAAACAAGAAATCGCGCGCTTCCTCTTCGTTCTGCCAGACATCGACAGCAAGTCCCCAGACGCGCGCCACGCGGGCCAATCGTGTGCCCTCGTCCGACGAGAGACGATGTACCGTCTTGCGCCGCTCATAGGTCGCCTTGGGGATCAGCCGGTATTTGAACTGAGCATCGCCAGGCGCCAGAAGATGCGCAACGCGCTCGAGCGCCCCGACGGGAAGTCCATCCTCGATCCGGGAGATCAGCCCGAAAGGCGACCGTGACGCCACCTCCTTAACGGGCAGCCCCAACACGTCGGCGACATTTCCAAACGCTAGCATTTCACTCTCCATTCCATGTGAGGCCAAATATAGCCTCACATGGTGTGCCATGCAAGCCCCGCATCAGCGCGAGCCGATCCGTCAATGGTTTACCCTGTCATCCTTGCTGTCATACCGTTCGCCTTCAACGCCGCCATCAGCATAGGCCCAACCGAAAACTGCCCCGCCCTCGCCTTTTCGGTCAAAACCCGCAGATAACCGCCGGCCGAGTTGATGTGCTGGGCCCGTTGCAAGATGCAGGCAATCACGATTGCGGCGGTCTCCTGGCCCATCACATGGCAAGCCTCCTCGTATGCTGAGGGTGAAATACCAAGGTAGCCTCGTACCTGGGCCGCGGTGATCATCAAATCGCGCCAGTTTCCGATCCCGCGCACGGCATAGTCTGAAATTTCGGGGCAGGCTTTCAGCACAAGCCCTATCGGATAGCTTTTGGGTTTCTCGTCGGCTGCCGGTCTTGGCTCGACCGTCGCCCTGCTTTTCTCTAAAGCCGGTTCAAATACAAAAATGGAGTCTGTGTTTGAATCAGATTGCTGCCGCTCATTTTGGGACTCATTGGCGCTAGGATTCATGGAATTCATGAAGTTTTCCAGCATCATGTCCACTTCGTCATGAAGTCTGGTCAGCTCGGCAACGATTGCCTCCAGTTCGGACAGCCCTGCCCGCCGCGGGATTGCATCTACAATGGCCCTGAACCGTCTCCAGATGGCTCCCCAGGCGCCAGGAACGCCCTCCTCGATCGCAACCTCGACAAGCTTGTGGATGTCGCGACGATGGAGCGTAATCCGCTCCCTCATTAACCGGAGCGCCTGGCTGTCGGCGCGCACCTGTTCGGCAGCATGCTGAAACTCAGCGGCCCGCGTCAGCAGCGGCGCCAGTGAGAATCCGAACGCCTCCTCAATAGCGCCACCCTTCCCTTTCCGGGCGAACCTTTTGCCGTTTGGACTGTCCCGGCGGATGATCAGGCCGCAACTCACCAGCTCGGCCAGATGTCGCCGCAATGTGGAACTGGGCATGCCGTGTGTGCGCAGTGACAACTGTGCGTTCGAGGGAAAGACCATCAGGCCGTTTTCCTCGCTGATCTGGTCGTCCGGATAGAAGGACAAGAGCCCGCTCAGCACGGCCAGAGCGCGATCTCCCACACCTACGACAGCCTTGCCTTCGCACAACCAACGATAGACCTGCCACTTCTCGACAAGAGCTCCATCAGGAATCTCTCGTGATGCCGCGTTCGCTTGCACCAGCGCAAGCGTCATCGGCCGCCGCCCAAAGGGCGTCGTTCCATACCCACTCTCCATTTCCCTCGCCTTTCAATCAGGCAAAAGAAATCAACTCGCCGAAACGACGCCACGACTCTTGACAGTGATTCGGGGAAATGCGATTCTCAGCTTGCTACAGACTTGAGAAGGGCTTCCGCGACGGTGACGTTCGGGGGCCTTTTTCTTTTGCGGTCTTAGTCTCCTGTTTTCTTCGCCATTTCCGACGCCCGAAAAGCCTCGAAAAGCTCATCGAGTTTGCCGGCAATGAATGCGCCGAAGGGCGACGCTTCCTTGGACTTCAAGGCAAGCGTAAACACTTTTCCCGTGTCGGTGATCTTGGCTCGAACCGATTTGTCCTGGGGTACCCAGGCCCGCTCCTGGGGCTTCGATGGCGCCCGCGGGCGCTTCACCGGGGCGCTCACAAAGTCGAACAGACGGGCAAAACGGGCCTCACTGCCTGGCTGCGCGAAATCGGCGATTGCCACGCACTCCGTTGCCCTCGCCGCGGCACCAGGATGCTCCATGAGCTTGGCAAGCTGCCACCAGCGGTCTCGGCCAATGCCTTTGGCCGCGCCCACCGCAAAAATGACCTGCTCTGGAATGTTGCTGATCACAGAACGCATCTTCGAGAAGGTCGTATCGTCGAGCGCAAGAGCTGATTTCACTGTGTCAGGCGAATGGCCTCGCTTGAGAATGCGGTCTGCAAAAAGCGTCCGCTCGATGAAGGACAAATCGGCTCTGGCGGCGTTCTCCTGGCCTTGGGCTATGACATGGTCCCTATCGTCCATCTTCTTGACGACAGCGCGTACAGGCCTTTCCAACTGCCGGGCGACCCTGACGCGCCTATGGCCAAAGACCGTTTGAAAGCGTCCCGAAGTCTCAGGGTGAGGTCGGACCAGGATCGGAGAATCCTGCCCTCGTTCACGAATTGCCGTCAGCAACTCCTGAAAGGCATCATCATCATCGTCCATACGGTCCGAGACGAATGACGTGTCGACCAAAGCCGGATCGAGATCGACGACTGAACTCTTCGAGAGCTCCTCGAACGACTGTATGATCGACCGTGATGCGCCACGAACGGCGTAGCTCGAGACGTCCTGGCCATCGGCAATTGCCGTTGTGGGGCCCATGACACTGCCGAAAATGTCCTTGCGTGCCATTCAATCGCTCCGATTCGCGGTTAGTCGACTGATTTCACGATCAAAATTTCCGCTTTTTACTGCCGTAAACCGCGCTGTCATGACCGCCCCCAAGCGCGATGGACAAGAGCCGTGATCTCCGAGTTCACCGCGTCCAGCGATTCAAGCGCCCGGTCATA
Source organism: Mesorhizobium sp. M0244 (assembly GCF_040321795.1). Taxonomy (NCBI): domain Bacteria; kingdom Pseudomonadati; phylum Pseudomonadota; class Alphaproteobacteria; order Hyphomicrobiales; family Phyllobacteriaceae; genus Mesorhizobium; species Mesorhizobium sp. M0244. The sequence continues at coordinate 23,444 of NZ_JAMYSE010000081.1, forward strand.
GGTAGAGCGGGTAAAGGACGACTTCTCCACCTCATAGAGGGTCTGTTTCGTCAGGCCCGCATCCGAAATCGCCGTCGACTTGAGCATGGGATTATCGAGGATCTGGCCGGCAAGCATCGACTGCATGAAGCCGACCATCTGCGCTTGCGGAATGTCTGTCGGTTCGTATCGCGTGATCAGGTAGCGAAACCAATCGAGCTCGATCGCCGCGCCGGCGGCTTTGATGGTCTTCAAAATTCCGCCGAGCATCAACAGGAACTGGCTCATCGACATCAGGTCGAGCATTTGAGGATGAACGGTGATGAGAACGGACGTCGCCGCCGACATGGCCGTCAGAGTCAGATAGCCGAGTTGCGGAGGACAATCGACAACCACCACGTCATAGCGGTCGTCCACCTCGGACAAGGCCTTTGCAATCCTGACGAAGAATTGCCGGCCAGCACTGGACGATTTATCCTGCATGGCGAGCGGCGTATCGTACTCGTACTCTTGCAACTCGAGATTGGCCGGAATGATATCGAGCCCAGGAAAATTCGTCGGCACGATCACATCGGAGATCGGCCGGCGCTCGTCATCGTAACGGATCGCCTCATAAAGCGAGAGGTTGTGATCGAGTTCGGGTTGGAACCCATGCAGCGCGGACAGCGAGGCTTGCGGGTCGAGATCGATTGCAAGGACACGGTGGCCGGTCAGAGCCAAGTGCTGGGCGAGGTGGGCGGCAGTCGTTGTCTTGCCGCTACCGCCCTTGAAGTTGACGACAGCAACGACCTGGAGCTTGTCGCCAGGCTTGCGATGCGGAACATACTTCTTGACCTCGGTCCTGCCATGCTGGTCCAGGAAATGGCGAAGTTCGAGCATCTGTGCGGCCGTGTAGGAGCGTCGGCCGGAAGGGACTTGGTCAGGCAAAGGTCCCTTGCCTTCGAGGTGAAGCCGCTTCAGATTGTTTTGCGATACACCAAGATAGTGGGCGACTTCTGCCATCGAAAATGGACGCAGCGTCTTCGTCGCATTGGGTGGAAATTTCTCCATGCGAAGCTGATTGAGGCGTCGCGATATCTCAGCACCCTGCTCGAGAATCTTATCGTCGAACTCGAAGCGTGGTAGCCGCATGGCGATATTCATTCTCGTCGAAACCTGAATTGGCGCTTTTTGCGATGAAACTATTCAACAAGCGCCATTAAGCTCCGATTCGGAAAGCCCCGCAAGAAGTTTTAGGTTAACAGAAGGTTAACGGCACCTGCCGGCCTCTTACTGGCGAATACTAATATCGTCGCAATAGCGGCTGCTCGTCCTTCGAAGCAAGAACTCTCCCCACTCAGCTGGCTAAATGCATGTTTTCTCTGCCACAAAGAGCATTATTTACGGCAGTAAAATCGCGTTCGTCAGCGGGCAAAAAGGTTGCAACTGCGAACGGGCGCAGGGAAGGCCTTTCCAGCCCGCCGACGGCAGTCAGGCTCCTTTTGAACTGGTCATTGGTGATGATATTAGAGCGCGGGTTTTAAAGCGATGGCCGACCAGCACGATCGCGACGAGGCGCGAAAGTCCTTTGGCTCCGATCGGGCGCAACTCGTCTATGGGAAGCGACTCGACGGAACATTCGCTCACATAGGGGAAGTCCAGCGTGGCCTCGCTTGCAGGTGCGTTTGCCCCGCGTGTGAGAGTCAACTCGTAGCCCGATTGAAAGCAGATCGCCAAGTACCCCATTTCGCGCACCATGGTGGTGAGGTGTGCGGAGGAGGGCCCGAGACCGTCCTTCATTTGCTGGCCAAGGAAGCGTTTCGCAGCGATCCGAAGCTGCTTCTACCTGAGCGGCTTGGGCTTCATAACAAACACGTGGTGACGAAGCCCAGCCTGGAGGTCGATACCGAGTTCCTTCGGCTTGAGTACAACGATCCCAAGACCATCATTCCCGACCTCTATGTTCGGGCTCACGGCTATGACCTGTTCGTCGAGGTCGCCGTCACCCATTTCGCGGACGACGCCAAGATACGGCGCCTCAGGGAACACAAGATTCCCGCCGTCGAGATCGATCTGTCCAAGCTTCCGCGCGACTCGCTAAGGGTGGCCATCGTCGAAGCGGTGCTGAAAACCGCGCGGCGGCCTTTTTCATCCCGGCATCGACACTGCGCGCGCGCAGCAGGATGCCGACGAGATCGCATGGCAAGAGGAACGCGACAGGGTTCATGCCGCCACCGCGGATGGAGCGCGCCAAGCCAGGCGCGGCGCGCTTTGATCATGGTGGCCGTAGCGCGGATCTGCGCGAATGAGAACAGCATCATCCAATGGACGTGCTATTACGCATGCCGAGCCGGCTGGTAGGGTCGAGGCCACCACGGATCGCCCTCCTGCAATGATAAAGTGAACGAGCGCTGGCCGCACTCCGCAGAAAGAGGGACGATCTGATCCACTGCACGGCCTCTTCAACGGCCTCGATGAGCCGATTAAGGCGAATGATCTCCCGCCGGGTCGACAGCCGGCCCAAAGGTTGGCCTCGGCCTCATTGCGTCGGCTTCTCGGCATTCTCAAGCGCCCACAGTGCTTGCTATCCTGTTGCCGAATTCGAGTATGGGGCCAGCCACCCGTACGTTCGCAACTTTTGGGGGTCACGGAATTATCTCGCATCTCAGATGCGCGATAATCCTTGACATCGTTTGCGTCTTGGCCGAATTATCACGCATCTGAGATGCGAGATAATTTCCTTGCTTCATCTAGTTGGAGAGACAATAGACGCCAAGCGCGCCCATCTGCGTGCGCAAGTAGGCGAATTGGTTCAACTCGTCCGCGGTATCTATGTCGATGCTGCGGATGACATCGAGGCCACGATCTTGGACCACGCGGTTCGGATCGCACGCTACCTCTATCCAACGGCCTACCTGTCATCGGCAAGTGCGATTCTGCTCGGACCTACGCCGGACGGGCGGCTGTTTATCAGCGGGCGACGCAACCAGCGCACCCGCCTGCGAACACTGGAGATTATTCAAAATGAGGCGCCGGCGCACCCTTCGACGGTGCGCGTCGTGGTCGGAGATAACATGGGGGAGCTGCGCACCGATGCTTCGTCTCCACGACAGCGCTTTCTGGAAGCCTTCCGGCTGCGTAGCGAGCACGCGAGTGCGATAGCCGGGCCGATGCGAGCACAAATGGCTGCGCGTATCATCGAGGAGTTTGGATCGCCGCAAGCCGCCGCGGACGCGGTTTGGGCGCTCGCTCGCGAGAACAGCTGGTATCGGGAAGGGGAGGGGGCAGAACGCTATCTGCTGGCGCGAGCCGACGCCGACAAAATCGCCGGCAACAAGGCGGCATTGGAGTTTCTCGTTGCCTGGCACGGAATCCCGCTCGGACAACTGACCCACGACGGCTTCGAATGGCGATGGAACCCTGCTGGCCGAACAGGCAGCCCCCCGCTCATTCGCGAGACGATGCCAGGCAAACTGCCGCCATTCATCGAGTCGCTCTTGCCGGAGGGGTGGCTCGCTCAGGTTCTGCATCAGCGCGATGAGCGCGACGTGCTCAAATCGGGCAAGCGCTATATGTCGAACATCGCCATCGTCAAGACCCGTGCGGAGCTTGCCAAGCTTCCCGCCGACATTTTGCAGGGCCAGCTCGTGGCCTTCTCGGAGACCGGCCGCTTCACCGGTCGCTACGCGGGGCCGGCGAGGGGCGAGATCGAGGAAACGTTCGAGCAGAACCTCGCAAGGCTGTTTACCAACGCGGAGACGCCGCGCTTGTCGGGGGTCCAGATCAAAGCTCCTATGTGTTTGACGCTGGAAGGTCTGCTGCTGCCGGCGGTGGAGCAGCCGTTCACTCATATTCTAAAACCTGCCGGCACGGCTGGCTTCGAGACACTACCCATCGTCGAGTGGCTTTGCCTTGAGCTCGGCAGGGTCGCTGGCTTCGAGGTACCTGCTGCCGCGCTGATCGACATGCCCGATGGCATGCCGCCGGCGCTTGTGGTCGAGCGCTTCGACATCCGACGCAGCCTGGACGATAACAGGATGCTGGCGATGGAGGACTTTTGCTCGATCCTGGACCTTCCGGCCTCCGCCAAATATGACGGTACGATCGAGCGCATGGGACGGGGGCTTCGGCCGCTCTCGACGGACCCGTTAGTTGACCTCGAAATCCTGTTTCGACGTGCCTTGTTCGCCTGGTTCATCGCCGACGGCGACATGCATCTGAAGAACCTTGCTCTGCTCAAAATAGCCAGTCCCGGGTCGCGTCAGTTTGAGACGGTACGATTTGCACCGCTCTATGATGCCGTCACAACCCGGGTGTTTCCTGGCCTCGCTGGCGATCGCATGGCGCTAAAGCTCAATGGCAAGGATGATCGTCTGACACGTCACGACTTTCTCGCACTTGCTCGAACCATCGATCTGCCTGTCACCAGAGCCGAGGCGCTGCTGGCGGAGATGGCCGTGCGCCTCCGTGAGGCAGCATCGGGCGTGGTGTTGCCCGAACAACTGCGGGGGAGGCCGGCAGAGACGGCCGAGGCCGCCCTACGTGGCATCATTGCAGGGCGTGTCGAGCCATTCCTATGAATTCTGGAACAGTGGAAGCCGATGGACCTCATCGAGGATCACCAACTCGCCCTCATGCTCGGCAAGGTAGAGTTCCGGCTCCGCAAGCTTGGCTTTGTCCGCATCGGATTCGAGATCGAGATAGATCGACGGCCGTGTCTCGGCTATTTCGAGCGCAAGCGTAGTCTTGCCGACTTGGCGCGGCCCAATCAGTGCCACCGCAGGGAGAGCTCTATCAGTCCGGCGAGTTGCGTTTCGATGCGGCGATCATCCTCGCAATTATGGAGTACCATTCCTGATTTGCAAGGACGGACTGAAATTGGTCAGCATTGAGCCTATTGGCACGCAACGCCCGAATTTGGGAGAGGTATGCCAGATTGGCAGGGGAGGGGACTTCGTCCTCTATAATCCCGACGCCTTGGTGAGGTTGATTCGAAACCGGTCGCGCCGCCGCTGATATCTGCGGGTCATCTCAGCGCTTGTGTGGCCGAGTTGCTTCTGCACATAGCGCTCGTCGACCTCGGCCGACGAGGCGAGGCCAGCGCGCAGCGAATGGCCGGAAAACTTTTGGCCGCGCTCGCCTTCCGACAAGCCGCCGCGCACGCCGGCGGCCAACGCCGCGCGCTTGACCAGCCGCGCCACCTCCTGATCGTTGAGCCGCTCGGCGCCCACAGCTTTGCCCTGCCCCGTGACGCGGCGGAAGAGGGGGCCATGCGCGATGCGGGCCAGCTTCAGCCAGGTCTGCAG
>NZ_JAMYSE010000082.1:0-28517 GCF_040321795.1 Mesorhizobium sp. M0244
CGTTCGTCGGATAAACCCGGCGCCGTTTCGCAGCATCATTTTTGAAGCGGCTCGCATGGAAAGCCGCCGCCGTAGCGCAGGCAAGCGCTCCCCACGCGGGGAGGCTGCGTTGCATGAGGGGGTGCGGCTTTCCGCAGGAGCACGCCGATGTCCCTCCTGCATCTTTTCCATCCGAACCGGAAAGATCCCAATGCTGCCAGTACATCCGTAGTCAGCGCCGTGGTTCAAAGGCTCGAACAGAGCGACATGTGCGCCGGATAAGCGCTATACATTCGCCGTCGAAAATTCGGTGCTTCATGGTGGGTCGAAGGTCGCGGACCTATGTCGATCGGGACCGGGAAAGCCAAATCGTGCCAAATTTTCGCGAACTGTATATATCTCTCGATGCACATTCAATCAAGGCTCAATAGGTTGGTTCGTAATTGCGGATTAATATAGTCTGTTGTCGGCAAAATTAAGAGGGATGAATTACAATAAAATTGCTTATGGCTCCGCCTTTCGGACGGCCAAAAGCGCCGGTAACAACGACTGATTTACATTTCAAATATTTTCGGTTTGAGGAATTAAAAATTTGGCACTCCTATCATTCGAGTGCCAAAGGGGCTATGTTAAGTGTTGCAGTCGCTCTATGTGCGGCGGCAGAAAGAACCCCCAATGAAATTCCGACCACTCCACGACCGCGTCGTCATTCGGCGCGCGGAAGGCGATACCAAATCCAAGGGCGGGATCATTATTCCCGACACCGCCAAGGAAAAGCCTCAGGAAGGCGAAGTGATCGCCGTCGGCCCGGGCTCGCGTGACGAGAGCGGCATGCTGATCCCGCTCGACGTCAAGGCCGGCGATCTCATCCTGTTCGGCAAATGGTCCGGCACCGAGGTCAAGATCGACGGCGAGGACCTCCTGATCATGAAGGAGAGCGACATTTTGGGCATCGTCGAGAAGACCAAAGCGGCCAAGAAAGCCGCCTGACCGGGCGATTTCCGATCCCGCAATTTCAAGACTGAACTGGACGTAAAATCATGTCTGCCAAGGAAATCAAATTCGCTACCGATGCCCGCGACCGGATGCTTCGCGGCGTCGAAATTCTGAACAACGCCGTCAAGGTGACGCTCGGCCCCAAAGGCCGCAATGTCGTCATCGACAAGGCCTATGGCGCGCCGCGCATCACCAAGGATGGTGTCGCCGTCGCCAAGGAAATCGAGCTTGCCGACAAGTTCGAGAACATGGGCGCCCAGATGGTGCGCGAAGTGGCCTCGAAGACCAACGACCTCGCCGGCGACGGCACGACGACAGCCACGGTGCTGGCCGCTTCCATCCTGCGCGAAGGTGCCAAATTCGTTGCCGCGGGCATGAACCCGATGGATCTCAAGCGCGGCATCGACCTTGCTGTGGCTGCTGTGGTGAAGGACATTCAAACCAGGGCCAGGAAAGTCAAATCTTCGGACGAGATCGCCCAGGTTGGTACGATCGCCGCCAATGGCGACGCGTCGGTCGGCGCCATGATCGCCAAGGCGATGAACAAGGTCGGCAATGAGGGCGTGATCACCGTCGAAGAAGCCAAGACAGCCGAAACCGAACTCGATGTCGTCGAAGGCATGCAGTTCGACCGCGGCTATCTCTCGCCCTATTTCGTCACCAATGCCGAGAAGATGCGCGCCGAGCTGGAGGACCCTTACATCCTCATCCATGAGAAGAAGCTCGGCAATTTGCAGGCGTTGCTGCCCATCCTCGAAGCTGTGGTGCAAAGCGGTAAGCCGCTGCTGATCATCTCGGAAGACGTCGAAGGCGAGGCGCTGGCGACTCTGGTCGTCAACAAGCTGCGCGGCGGCCTCAAGGTCGCGGCCGTCAAGGCGCCTGGCTTCGGTGACCGGCGCAAGGCGATGCTGGAAGACATTGCCGTGCTCACCGCCGGCCAGATGATTTCCGAGGATCTCGGCATCAAACTCGAGAACGTCACCATCGACATGCTCGGGCGGGCTAAGCGCGTGCTCATAGAGAAGGATACGACGACGATCATCGACGGCGCCGGCGAGAAAGCCACCATCCAGGCGCGCGTCCAGCAGATCAAGTTGCAGATCGAGGAAACGACCTCGGATTACGACAAGGAGAAACTCCAGGAGCGGCTGGCGAAGCTGGCTGGCGGCGTTGCTGTCATTCGCGTCGGCGGCGCGACCGAGACGGAAGTCAAGGAAAAGAAGGACCGCATCGATGATGCGCTGAACGCCACTCGTGCAGCCGTGGAAGAAGGCATCGTTGCCGGCGGCGGTGTTGCGCTTTTGCGCGCCAAGGCAGCTTTGACTGAGCTTACTGGCGCGAATGCTGACATGACGGCGGGCATTTCGATCGTGTCGAGAGCGCTCGAAGCGCCGATCCGCCAGATTGCCGAGAATTCCGGCGTCGAAGGTTCGATCGTCGTCGGCAAGCTCGCCGACAGCAAGGATCACAATCAGGGTTTTGATGCCCAGAACGAGATCTACGTCGACATGATCAAGGCCGGTATCGTCGACCCCGCCAAGGTCGTTCGGACGGCCCTGCAGGATGCCGGCTCGATTGCCGCGCTCCTGATCACCGCTGAAGCAATGATCGCGGACATTCCGCAGAAGGATGCGTCCGCTATGGGTGGCGCAGGAGGTATGGGCGGAATGGGCGGAATGGACTACTGAGCGGCGCCTGAAACTATAGCCAGGACGACGGAAGGCCCAGCACGCGGGCACATGCGAGCCGATATCTTGGCGATCATCGGCTCGCTCGACATCGTGTTCGGGGAGATCGATCGATAGGCGCTCGTCGCTGTCGTTTTTGCTGCTAAAAATGGTCTTGGAGACAAGAACATGACCGACACTCTTGCCGAGAAAACATGTACGCCTTGTCGCGGCGGCGTCCCGCCGCTCACGCGTGATGAAGCCCAACGCTTCCAGGCACAGGCTCCTGATTGGGAGCTGGGTGACGATGCCCACCGCATCCAGCGGAGCGTTCGATGCCGCAATTTCCGGGACGCGCTCACCCTTGTTCAGGAGATCGGTGAGCTCGCCGAAACCGAGGGCCATCACCCCGACATCAGCTTCGGCTGGGGTTATGTGACGGTGTCCCTGAGCACCAAGAAGATCAAAGGACTGCACGAGAACGATTTCATCATGGCGAGCAAGATCGATCGGATGCTCGATCGCTCGGGCCGGCCCCTCGACCGCCAGCAGTGACACGGCAAATCCATCGCCAATCTAGCGAGGTTTCCATGACACAGATCCGAACCGACAACCAGCCCGTCACCCAAATCACCATCGTCGATTCTGAACCGGACAAGCAGGCCGAGGCATTGTCCGTCATGACCGAGCGGGCGCGCTTTATGGCGCGCCAGCCTGGGTTCATCTCAATCAGTCTGCATCGCAGCCTCGACGGGCGGCGCATCGTCAACTACGTCCAATGGCAGAATCGCGATCTCTTGCGATCGGCTCATCAATCGCCGGAATTCCGGAAGGAGTGGGGTCACTTCGATCAGTTGACGGACGAGATCGATCCCAATCTGTACGAGGTAGCCCAGGTGATAGATAGTGGTCAGTAGGCGTGCCGTCTACGTGACCTGAACCGCCGGGTCGAGACACCCGACATGAGCTGACAAAGTCTAAGCCATGGCTGCCATGAACCATCGCGTCGTCACCGTGTTCGGTGGAACCGGGTTTCTCGGCCGCCGCGTTGTTCGGCATCTCCGCGATGGTGAGTTTTTCGTTCGGATCGCATCAAGACATCCGGAACGGGCCAAGAAGCTGTTTGGTTCTGATGATCCGCAACTTCAATCGGTCGAAGCCAATATCCACGATGAGCGGGCGATCGCCGATGCACTTGCTGGTGCTTACGGTGTTGTAAATGCGGTCAGTCTTTATATCGAACAGGGACAGGAGACCTTTCATTCCGTACATGTCGAGTCAGCCCGGCGGGTTGCAGCTCAAGCACACCGAGCTGGCGTCGAACGGCTCGCTCACGTTTCAGGAATCGGCTCCGATGTTGCCTCGCCGTCGCTCTACATCCGCAAGCGTGGCGAAGGCGAACTGGTGGTGCGTGCCGCGTTTGCTGACGCCACTATCATCCGCCCGGCGGTGATGTTCGGACCGGATGACGCGTTTCTCACCACCATCCTCAAACTTCTCCGCCGGCTTCCAATCTATCCGATGTTCGGTCGCGGCCTGACGAGATTGCAGCCGGCCTATGTGGGCGATGTGGCAGAGGCGACCGCAAGAGCGCTGCAGGGGACGGAAACGCATGCGATCACGCGTATGAGTGCGGCGCTCCTCGCGTCTACTCTTACAAGGAATTTCTCAGAGCCGTTGCGCACGAAGCCGGTCTTAAGCCCAAACTGATTCCAATCCCATTTGCCGCTTGGCACGCGCTGGCTTGGTTCGCCGAAATGCTCCCGGGCCCGCCCGTCACTCGGAATCAAGTGGAACTGATGCAGGTCGACAACGTGTCATCGCCGAAGATGCCGGGATTTGGAGAACTTGGAATTTCGCCGTACTCGGTCGAGGAAATGCTCCAGGAGATATTGTGGGATCACTGATCAAAGAGCTTCTTCGGCTAGTGCGCTCCCGCCAAGGGGAACGACAAGGGCAGCGGCGGCGAGCGTCGATGAGGCTTCGGTCTATCGTCTGCTCAAGGCGCACGACCTGATCAACAGTCCGGCCTTCATCGTCATGAAGGCTGCCAACGAGTTCAAATTGAGTCGTATGTACCAAACCGGCACACTATATATCGATGGTCGCCTGCACCTTCCCGGCAAGCCGGCGAGTGGAAGAGACCAACGCTTTCGCCCAACAAAGGGAGAAGCGATAATGACGTTCAATGACTCAGCGGACTCAAAGCAGCTTTCAATACTGGCCACAGTGGTCGATGATTATTGCCGTCAGGCCGGGATAGCAGTGGGCGATCCGGCCAGGGAACGTCTTGGCCGTCAAATCATCGAGTTGTTCCAAAGCGGCATGGATCAGCCAGACGAGTTGTTGTTGGCCCTAAACCATCACTACGACGAGTGGCTTGGTGAGGTTGGCCTGCCGTCGTCTTGTGCCGACCAAGCTGCATCGCTGATCTCTGGCGCTGCCCCTTCTCCTGCGGATCACCCGTCGATGTCGCCGCAACGCTTCCCCCAACGAAAAACCCCGCAGGAGCGGGGCTTCTAGTATTTTTCGGCGCGGGCTTGCGCTCCACTGAAAACAGTGACGGAGCAGTTAGGCGACAGGGCCAGCGTCTGCCGTTACGGCGAGTCAGGATATCGTTGCATCATCGGCGTTCCGAGCCGCGTCGAACGCGACCGGTCGATTGATGACATTGCTGACGGCAGAACCAGCGAGTGTGCGCGTCACGGAAGCCGGAAAGCAGCGGTCGTTCAATTGCGGAATTCGGATGGAATTGTATCGACTCCGACTATCCTTACACACCCTGCGAAGCTACGCCGATGGCGCTTGCAAGGACGACAGGAAAACACCACCTATAGATTGATAGCGAACAAGCTGGAAACGTCGGTTCAAGTCCGACGGCCCCGACCAAATCGGGGTTTCGTCTAGGGTAGGACACCACACTTGGTAAACGCCGCTCCCTTCCGGTCGAGCGGCGTTTTCGTATCTTCTGTAAAAAGGCAACAAACGGCCCGTATTGTGGAAGGCTAGCCTTGTAGCGCTGGCTAGTGCGTCCGCAACTCGAACTTGATCAGGACTTGCATAAGCTGCCTGTCTGTCTCGTCACTTTCGCCATTTCCAGGTGACATCGGTGAGCGTTGCGAACTGGCTTAGCAATACCGTCTGAGCGGCAAGCGATGCGAGATTCCTCTGCTTGATAAGCGCTGACTAACAGGTTGTTTGCAATCTTTGAGGGGATGCAGAAGCCCTTGAGGCCTGCGAAGTCGGAGCCTGTCAGTGATCATGATGCACGGTGCCCAACCTCGGCAATTCTGAAGTGTCCGCATTAAGCATTTGTTGTCAGCAAACCGTGCGCGCGGTCTGAAATAAAGGAACTCGAACGCTGCACCAGTGCCGCCCGCAGCACTTGAAACCATGCCCGGGTCTTCCATGTAGCACGCAATAGCGCACAACTTTCCGAATGAGGAAGCGCCGGCAGATGAGTCTGCTCCCCACCAGCAATTCAACAGAGCATCGCCGTGCCGACCATCGTTGGCCGGCAGCGTTAACAACAGAGCGTTTTCCTCTTCGTTGTCAGACGAAGGAGATACACAATGGCAAAGGTCGTTTGCGTCCTCTATGACGATCCGGTCGACGGTTATCCGACAAAATATGCGCGGGACGGCCTGCCAAAGCTCGACCGCTATCCCGGCGGCCAGACACTTCCCACGCCGAAGGCCATCGACTTTGAACCGGGGATCCTGCTCGGCAGCGTGTCCGGCGAACTGGGTCTCCGGAAATTTCTCGAAAGCGCGGGCCACAGCCTGGTGGTGACCTCGGACAAAGACGGTCCCGCCAGCATTTTTGAACGCGAACTCGTTGATGCCGAAATCGTGATCTCGCAGCCGTTCTGGCCGGCATATCTGACCGAAGAACGAATAGCCAAGGCAAGCAGACTGAAGCTTGCGATCACCGCCGGCATCGGATCCGATCATGTCGATCTTCAGGCCGCCATGGACCGCGGCATCACGGTCGCCGAGGTGACTTACTGCAATTCGATCAGCGTGTCCGAGCATGTGGTCATGATGATCCTGGGGCTCGTGCGCAACTACATCCCGTCCTACCAGTGGGTCGTGAAAGGCGGCTGGAATATCGCCGACTGCGTCGCACGCTCCTACGATATCGAGGGAATGCAGATCGGAACCGTCGGTGCCGGCCGGATCGGCAGCGCGGTGTTGCGCCGGCTGAAGCCGTTCGACGTCAAGTTGCACTACACCGATCGCCACCGCCTGCCTGAGGCGGTCGAGAAAGAGCTTGGCGTCACCTTCCACAAGGACCCCGCATCCATGGTCGGCGTCTGCGACGTGGTGACGATCAATGCGCCTCTGCATCCGGAGACGGAAAACCTCTTTGACGAGACGATAATCGCCAGGATGAAACGCGGCGCCTATCTGGTGAACACGGCGCGCGGCAAGATCTGCAATCGTGACGCCATCGCCCGCGCGCTGGAGAGTGGCCAACTCGCTGGCTATGCCGGCGACGTCTGGTTCCCGCAGCCGGCTCCCAAGGATCATCCGTGGCGATCGATGCCGCATCACGGCATGACGCCGCACATTTCAGGATCGTCGCTCTCCGCCCAGGCGCGCTACGCCGCCGGCACCCGCGAGATTCTGGAGTGCTGGTTCGAAGGCAGGTCAATCCGCGAGGAGTATCTGATCGTCGACGGCGGCAAGCTCGCCGGCGCCGGCGCGCATTCCTACAGCGCGGGAGACGCCACGCGCGGTTCGGAAGAGGCAGCACGCTTCAAGGCCAGGAGTGATCCGCGCTAGATCGATTTCCGCTGCGCTCGACTCGGACGAGAACAAGACAAGGGTGACGTGGGGGCAGATCGACATGGGTTCTGGTGCGGTTCCGATTCCTATGCGCGCACGACAAGGAGCGGGCAGAGCGAGCGCACTCGGTTCGGCGATTCGCGGACACCACAGACATCCGGAATGTCGCCGCATGGCGACAATGATGTGGAATGTTGCCGCTGAGATGTTCGCGACGATCCGTTCGTCCAACATGCGGTCGCCGATGGGTGTCGCTGTCACTGACCTAACTGCGGTCGAGCCCCTGCCGGGTAGCTTGCCCGTTGACGCTGTGCCCGAGCCAAAATCCGTCGCGGATAGCCTGTTCGTCCAGCGTATTCCCGTACCAGCGCGATGATCCCCGCATTCCTGGGCAATTGCGTTCCGACCTGCTCCGTCGCGAGAATTTCGGCGAGAGGGTTGGCTGCGAGTGAGGGCGAAGAAGGCGAGAAGGCAGAAGGCGAGAAGGCGAAGAGGGATGGCAAGATAAAGCGAGCTGGCGCTCGCCCTCGCTTCGCTCGTAAGTGTCTGTCTGCACATTGTTTTTTCCGGCGCGTGCGGACACCGAGCGGCACGGCGCGAGGTGCGAAGGGTGCTGGTTGGTCCGTTATCCCACTGATCTGAACAGGAAAGTTTAGGTGCCGCAGCGATGTGCGATCCGCCATCCTACGCCACAGCAAGTCATTGCAGTCCATAGCATGCTCAGCGCTCCGGCCACCTTGAACCGCGAATTCTGACTCCCGATGCTGTCGTCATCGCAGATCGTGACGGCGACAGGTTCCAGGTTCGCACCGGCCGGACGCGGGATGGCGGCGCGCCGGTCAATTCGCGCACGCTGCCCTTCGTGCGCCAGGTCGAGATCGCTGTCCGCAAGCAAGGCGGCAATCCCTATCGCATCGGCGCAAGCAGCGGCGCCGGGAAGGGAGTGGCCGCTTCAACGCCCGCGGCCGCGGCGGCAAGGTGGCGTCAGCGTTGCCAAAGGACGCCGGCGGGTGGCGGCAGGACGGCAATGGCGTCCGTTTTCGCTCCCGCCGCGTCGTGGTGAAGGCGCGTGTCGTCAAGCTGCCGGGACGAGGAAAGGCGAGCGGGCGCGGCCAAAAGTTTGTGACGACGAGCAAGGCCGTTGATGCCCATCTGCGCTATCTTCAGCGCGACGGCGTCACCAGGGATGGCGAGAAGGGCAGGGTGTACTCGGCCGTTGACGACGAGGCCGACGGCAAGACCTTTGTCGAGCGCGGGCGTGGCGACCGCCATCAGTTCCGCTTCATCGTCGCGCCGGAGGATGCCGCCGAGATGGAAGACCTGCGGTCCTTCACGCGCGATCTCATGCGGCAGATGGAAGCCGATCTCGACACGCGCCTCGATTGGATTGCCGTCGACCACCACAATACCGGCCATCCGCACACCCATATCCTGGTGCGCGGCATCACCGACGACGGCAAGATCCTGAACATCGCCGGCGACTACATCGCCCATGGCATCCGCCATCGGGCAGGCGAGCTGGTGGAACGTGAGCTTGGGCTACAAAGCGAGATCGAGGTCGCCCGCAAGCTGGCCAACGAGGTCGGGGCCGAACGGCTGACCCGCCTCGACCGCATGTTGGTTGCCGAGCAGCAGGAGCATGATCTTGTCGACCTCCGTCCCAATGCCAGCGACAGCTACACTATCTCCAGCAACCGCTATCTGCTGATCGATCGGGCAAAGACACTGGCGCATTTCGGCCTGGCAAGCGAGATCGAGCCCGGCCGATGGGTGATCGCCGACGCAGCCGAAAGCACGCTGAGGGCGCTTGGCGAGCGCAACGACATCATCACGACCACGCACCGGGCGCTGGAGGAGCACGGTCTCGACCATGAGCGGGGCCCAGCGCAATACGCAATGCACCGGGGGACCATCACCGAGCCGGTCGTCGGCCGCGTGCTCGCCAAGGGTCTTGCCGGCGATGAGATGAGCGACCGGCTGTCGCTCGTCGTCGACGATGTGGACGGGCGTACTCACTATGTCGAGACCGCGGATGCTGCAAAGCTCGATGACATTCAGCGCGGCCATATCGTGGCGCTCGATCCAATCCTGCCGAAAGAGCACCCGCGTGCGGCCGACCGCAACATCGGCGTCGTAGCCGGCGAGGATGGCATCTATCGACCAAGCCAACACCTGGAGGCGATCCGCGAGACGTTTTTCGAAGAGGGCAAGGACCCGGACGCCTTCGTCCGTTTCCATGTCCGCCGTCTCGAAGCGCTGCGCCGGGCCGGCCACGTCGAGCGCATCGACGAAGACCACTGGCGCGTTCCGCAAGACCTGTCCGAGCGCGGCATCGCCTATGATGCCCGCACCCGCGGAAAGGGCTTCTCCGTCCGCGTGCTCTCGACGCTCGATCTTGACGCACAGATCGGCAGTGACGGCGCCACATGGCTCGACCGGGAGCTGACGGCCAAGAACCCTGTGCCGCTGGTCCGGTCAGGTTTTGGTCTCGACGTGGACAACGCCCTCGACAGACGGGCTGCCCAGCTCGTCAGGATGGGCCATGCCGCACGCGATGCGACGAGCGGGACGATCACCTTCTCGCGCGACCTTGTTGCCACGCTGGAGCGCCAGGAGGTCGCGCGCGCGTCGGCAAGGCAATGGCCGCTGCGCGCGGCCTCATCTTCGCGCCCGTCCAGCCCGGCAATCATGTCAGCGGCACGCTCCTCAGCCCGGTCAGTCTTGCCAGCGGGCGCTTTGCCATGCTGGACGATGGTCTCGGCTTCCGGCTCGTGCCCTGGCAGCCGATGCTGGAAGGGCGCATCGGCCAGCACATTACCGGCTTCGTGCAAAACAGCGGCGGCATCGACTGGAGCTTCGGCAGAAAACGCGGCCTGGGGATCGGGATGTGAGGGCCTGCCGCGCGCAACCCTGCAGGAGATCGCGCTGACGCCGGCTCGAGATCGTCACCAGCACGTTGGCCAGCCAGCGTTTCACGACTACCAGCTCTTTATTCCATCCTGAGTTGGCGGGAGGCCTTTTTGCTCATAGAGACCTGGCGCGAGCCATGCCGCTCGCCGCTGGTCTGGCAAGCGGCCTACGGTACAGAATGAGCCTGCGCTGCCGGGGCTGGCTGAAGCGGCGCCCGCAATCCTGCGCTCAACTGATCAACGGCCGACTACGGTCGCCGCAACCTGACGCCTGGGCGATCGCCATTGGTAAACTCCACGCCTTCGGCTTCAAGAGCGGCACGAATTTTTGCTTGGGTTTCGGCGGATACCATCAGACCGTTTTTGCCGTCGCTTTCGCAGCGCTTGATCGTTGGAATAGATACACCAGCCCGGCGAGCAAGCTCTGCCTGGGCGATACCAATCAACGCGCGCGCTGCCCGCATCTGTCCTGCTGTTACCAAGCCTATTGATCCCTTTAGATCATTCCTATATGATCCAAAGGTATCAGCGATACCCTTGGGCCGATGGTCCGAGGTGCGGCTAGGCGCGGTGTTGGCGCACCGTGCCCGGCCTGACCACAAACCAAGCTTCCGAGGAGCTCGGATCATGGGTGATTCCGACAATACCACGACTCCGCCGTTCGTCACGCGCAGGGAAGTGCTTGCGGGAGGGATGATCACGTCCACTGCTTTGGTGCTTGAGAAACGCGCGCTCGCCAGCAATCCAGCGATGACGAGTATGCCCGCCGACCCGGCGCTGGCGCTCTGGCGAGAATGGCGGAAAGCCCACAAGTTAGCCGAACGGCTTTGCCGCGCGCAGCAGCGCCTGGAGACGAGGCTCATCGCAGGCGTGGGCTTTCCTTGTGTGGCCGTTCGCCTGCCCGAGGGTGGGGACGTGACCGTCCACTCGATCGAGGCGCTCAATGAAGTGCTCGGCAAAGGGTCGGATATGGCGGTTCTCGGCGAGAAGACCGAAGCGGATTTCGCAGCGCATCAGGCACGCTGGGATGTGGCTGCCGAGGAGACCGGTTACACCGCCGCGCTCAGGGCCGAGCGCGAGGCTGGCGACCAGGCACAGGATCTGCTGGAAGCGTTCTCAACGACGCCTGCCACGACTCTCGCCGGTGTGGCAGGCAAGCTTGATGCCGTGTTGCGCGAGGGCGAGGCCTGGGAGGAATGCTCCGAGTTCCCCTGGCCGCAAATCCGCTCGGCGCTCAGCATCATGCAAGAGAATATGCCTGAATAGTTTTTTCACTGCGGGCGGTGTCCCAAGCTCCGCAAGTGGCGGGCTGGTGCTGTGCAGTCGCATAATATGCGGCGTGGAACTCAACAGAGGACCTGATCAGGTTCCTGATCCATCACAACTTGCCCACCTGGCAAATCGAGGTAGAAATCATAAGAGGCGGACCGTGAGTGGGGGTCGTTAGCGAAAGAAGGACCAGATTTGCATGTTCAGGAGCGCCGGCCGGCGGCCGACACCTCCGAAGAAGGATAATTGAGACGATTTCGGGGCAAGCCCGCGCAGGAGCCCGACCTCATCTGGCGCCAGCCGGCATCACCGAGAAGGGCAGGCGAATGGCGTCTCCAAACGGTTTGCTGCGCCTGCGTGAGTTCAATCCTTATGGATGCGAACCCTAGTTGGTCTTCAACTGGCCGACGCGGTTTTCCGCGATCCAGCGGGCGGCAAGCACCAGCGCGCCCATGCTGAAATCCTTGCCATGCTTGGCCACCATTTCTTCTGACAGTTTGGCGAGCCGGTCGAAAAATTCGTCCTTGCTCTCGTCTTCGGGGGTGGGTTCGGTTTGCATTTTCTCCTCCTCTTGCATGCGGCCTGCTTTTGCTATTTGAACATCTGCGCGGGAAAGGTGACGATCGCGGCGGTGCCGTCGACGGCGCCCACCGCTAGGTGCCGTCCATCGCCGGACCAGGCAAGCGCGGTCACCGAGCCCCCCAAAGGTCTGACGAGGAGTTCGTCTCGCGCGCCGATCTGGGCGATGGTGATCCGACCGTTGGCATAGCCGGCCGCAATCAGCTTCTTCTCCGGATGCGCCGCCACCGCCTCGACCAGGACCAGCCCGGCGCGACCTGTCTCCAACGCGCCCGAGGTTTTGCCGCCAACCGGCGGGGCGGCCATCGACCAGCCGGCGATCCGGAAGGCGCCCGAGGCAAACAGCGCATTTGCGGTTGGGCTCCAGCACACTGTCCGGACCGGCGATGGAAATCCCGCGACGATCTCAGCTCGGCCATCGTTCACGCTGACCAGAGCAAAGCCTCCGGTTTCGAGCCCAGAGGCCAGCCAGGTGCCGTCGCCACTCCAGCGGATCGATATCGGACGCGCTGAAAAGGGGATATCGCGTATCGGCGTGGCGTCGCCTTCTATCATCCAGATCGACAATCCGCCGTCCAGGCCATAGGCGAGGCGCCTTCCGCCTGACGAAAAGGCAAGCGCATCCGTGGACGGTGTCGCACCGTGTCGCAGTCTCACCGCATCGCCTTGGCCGCGTGACAGGAAAACATCCTGCCCATTGCTGACGGCTGTCATGGCCGTCCGGGGGCTGTGGTCGACGGCGACGACCGGTCCGTCGATCTTGACCAGCGTCTCCATCAGATTGCCGTCCGCGGTCAGATGCACCGCTTCGCCGGCCGCCGTTCCGACGAGGAAGCCGGACCGAAGGTAGTTGGCGAGTGGAACGTCGCCATCTCCCAACGCAGCGGTGGCTATCAATGGCAACGGCAATTTTTCCCTTGGGCGGATCGTCGTCTGGCCGAGATCGCCGCTCACCCTGATCCGCGACTCCGGCGGCTCCTGGTCCGCGACCGCGGCTATGGCGACTGTTCCATCCACGCAGGCGAAAGCGACAGTCGAGCCATCGGCGCTGAAGCGCAGATCGGCGATCGCCGACGGACGACGCCAGCTTCGCGCCAGCAGGTCGAACAAGGTCAGGTTCTGTATCGCGTGCTGGTTCATGACGATTCCCTTCGTCAGTTTCCATCCGTCGCCGCGAGGCTCCGGTCGACGTCCTCGACGTCACCTTCCGCAGCGAGATGCTGTCATCGCACGCCGCGCATTCGTGCATGATTGCCGCGGCTCTCTCCTTCGCCTCATGCAAGTCCCGCACCAGTTGCGCGCTGGCGCCGTTCCTGCCGATTTCGAGTTCCAGGCGCAGCACCTCCATCTCGATACCTGCGCGTTTCTGATTGAGCCGCAGCGCCTCGGCAGTGAGCGCGGAGACGTAGGCGACAAGATCGAGCCTGCGGGCGAGCAGCGCGTCACGCCTGGTAGTTTTCCCCATCGGATCCTCCCGTCATTTTTCGCTCCCAGCCATCGGTCCGGATGGTTTTTCGAAAGCCGACAGCAATTTGGGCAACGTGCCGGCCTGGGAATGGAACTGTTTTTCAGCCGTTTCGATGTGGCTCTTGAGCTGGTCCCAGATGTCGACGCGGATCATCGACGTCCTATCGCCGGTGAGGCGCTCGATTTCGTCGACGCGGAACTGGCGTGACAGCGAAACGCCGGAAAACACGAAGTCCCGCAACAGGATCGCATGGTTCTCGATGAACAGATGGATCATCGGATGCGTTTCCGTGGTGACGCCGCCGGCGGCTAGCTCGGCCCGGATGAAGTCCTGGAAGTGGCTCTGGAGGCGATATTGGCTCTCGCCCATGAAGCGCATGACAAAGACCAGATCCCGGGGCATCAGCCTGACAAGATCGCCGGTGACACCGTCGGCCTGGCTGGACATTGGCTCGGGCGGCCTCCGGCTGTCTTTATCGTTCGGCATGGTCTCTCTCCAGCGCGAGGCCCATCCACGGGCCGTCGCCTTCAAATAGTAGAGAAAGACGATGAATTGAACAGATAATATTGGTTTTGATATTTGCTGCACATGCTAAACTAAATATATTGCAGATGCGAATAGATGTTAAATATTACAGGCGTACGTTACAACTGTAAAATAACGTTACAGTTGGTTATTTTCTCATGTGCCGAAAGAGCAGCGATTTTGTTTTTTGCGCCAGCCATGGACATTATTTCGAGTTGGCACGGCGCTTGCTTTGTACATTTCCACAAGAAGCCCATCGCGCTTTTGACGCGGTGCCAAAAGAACGAAGGAACGGAGGAAGCAGGCCGCTTCGATACGCCCATCGCATATGCGGTTGGCGTCGCGGATCCCTGCCAGACGCCTCCAACACCTTTGCCGCGATCCACTTGAATGGCCGGACCATGAGTCGCGCCTGAATGCGCAACCCTTTGTCGTGCCGTTCGCACTCTCACTGGCGGTGCCGTGCGCCGCTTCATGCCGGGGTCAAGGGACCCGGGCTCAAACCTGGTGGAGGCTTATGACCATGACGTCTCTGACGCTCAACAAGATTACCTCGCAACGCGGAATCTCCGTCGGCGAGGCAACCAAGAAGATTGCCGATCTCGGCTGGAATCCTTCCTACGTTCAGGAAGCGATGACGTTTCCGACCGACTACAAGATCAACAAGACGCCGCGCGACCCGATGAAGCAGGTTTTGCGGTCGTACTTTCCGATGCAGGAAGAGAAGGACAACCGCGTCTATGGCGCACTCGATGCGGCATTGCGCGGCGATATGTTCCGCAACGTCGAGCCGCGCTGGGTCGAGTGGATGAAGCTCTTCCTGGCGATCATTCCCTTCCCGGAGATTTCCGCCGCCCGCTCGATGGCGATGGTCGCCCGCATCGCGCCCGGCGAGGAACTCAGGACCGGCTTCACCATGCAGATGATCGACGAGTTCCGTCACTCGACGATCCAGATGAACCTGAAGAAATGGTACATGGAGAACTACATCGATCCGGCGGGCTTCGACATCACCGAGGAAGCCTTCGGAAAATGCTACGCCACGACCATCGGCCGGCAGTTCGCGGAAGGCTTCATCACCGGCGACACGATGACCGCCGCCTGCATGTACCTGACCGTGGTGGCCGAGACCGCCTTCACCAACACGCTGTTCGTCGCCATGCCTTCGGAAGCCGCCCGTAACGGCGACTACGCGCTGCCGACCGTCTTCCTGTCGGTGCAGTCGGACGAGAGCCGGCATATCGGCAACGGCCACTCACTGCTGATGGCAGCGCTCAAGGAACCGGAAAATCACCTCTTGCTCGAGCGCGACCTGCGTTACGCCTTCTGGCAGAACCACGCGATCGTCGATGCTGCCATCGGCACCTTCATCGAATACGGCACCACCAACCGCGACAAGAACAAGGAGTCCTACGCGGAAATGTGGCACCGCTGGATCTATGAAGACTACTACCGCACCTACATGCTGCCGCTCGAGAAATACGGCATCAAGGTCCATCACGACGACGTCCAGGCAGCATGGGAACGCATCACCAAGAAGAATTACGTCCACAAAGTTGGACAATTCTTCGCGGTCGGCTGGCCGGTCAACTTCTGGCGCATCGAGGCCCAGACCGACAAGGACTTCGAGTGGTTCGAGCACAAGTATCCGGGCTGGTACGCCGAGTTCGGCGACTTCTGGAAATGGTACGCCAAGCTTAGCCACAAGGGCGAGAAGGTGCTCCTGTTCAACAGCGACGTCGGTTATGTCTACCCGCACCGCTGCTGGTCCTGCCTCGTGCCCTGCCTGATCCGCGAGGATATGGTTGTTGGCGAGATCGACGGCCAGTTGCACACCTTCGCCCATGAGCTCGACAAGTGGACCGCGACTGTGGCCTTCGCCGACGAGTATGAGGGCCGTCCGACACCCGCGATGGGCCGCTTCAGCGGCAAGCGCGAGTGGGAGACGCTCTATGATGGCTGGGATCTGGCCGATGCCATCAAGGACCTGAACTTCGTCCGCTCCGATGGCAAGACACTCGTCCCGCAGCCGCATATGCGCTTTGACGACAAGGAGATGTGGACGCTGGACGACGTGCGCGGCAACAAGCTCGGATCGCCGTTGAACGCGCTCCGTGGCATGACGCCGGAAGCACGCGCGCAGCACCTGGCGGACTACGCCAAGGGCTTCACCATCAATCCCTGCAACTGATCAGGCCAAGGGGGCGGGTCCGTCCCGCCCCCTTCCTTTTACTGGAGGTCCGTATGTCGGAAACCCACACGGTCAGGCTCAGCCCGGTCGGCGTCGAATTCGACGTCGAGGATGGCGAGACGGTGCTCAACGCCGCTTTCCGCCAAGGCATCGCCCTGCCGCACGGCTGCAAGGAAGGGCAATGCTCGGCCTGCAAGAGCGTGTTGCTCGATGGCGAAGTCGACATGCTCAAATACTCGACCTTCGCGCTGAACGACATGGAGAAGGAGAGCGGCCACGTCCTTTTATGCCGCTGCATCGCCTACTCCGATCTGGAAGTCGAGCTTCTCAACTACGACGAGGAGATTTTGGCGAAAGCGATCGCCGTGAAGACGTTCAAGGGCCGGATTGCTCTGATCGAGCACTTGACCCACGACATTCGCGGCATCGAGATCGAACTCGGCTCGCCGATAAAGTTCTGGGCGGGGCAATATGTCGACATCACGGTTACCACGCAAAAAGGGGAGACGATTACGCGCTCGTTCTCCATGGCAAATACGCCGGACCAAACCCAAAAACTCTCCTTCATCATCAAAAAATACCCTGAGGGAAAGTTCTCCGGAGAGCTCGATTCCGGGGGCATCGAGGTCGGAGCCGAAGTCACCGTCGTCGGACCCTACGGAACCTGCTTCCGCCGCGACGAACGACAAGGACCCCTGATCCTGGTCGGCGCCGGCTCGGGTATGTCGCCGATCTGGTCGATCCTCAATGACCATCTGAGGAGCGGCGAGAAACGCCCGGTCTATTTCTTCTACGGTGCTCGAACGCGCAACGACCTGTTCTACCTCGACAGGATCGCCGAGCTGATCGGTCAGCATTCGGACGTCACTTTCATTCCCGTGCTGTCGCACGCGACTGGTGACGCCGAATGGGAGGGCGAGCGTGGCTTCGTGCACCAGAGTGTCGACGCCAAGCTCAAGCAACTGGCGGTCGACGGGCAGGGCGATGTCCATGCCTGCGGCCCGCCGCCGATGATCGATGCGCTTCAGCCGGTCCTGTTCATGAATGGGTTCGAGACGGAGCGGATCTTCTTCGACAAGTTCACCACATCGGCGGGTGCAACGCCGGCCCATTGAGGGCGGCCACGCCAAGCCAACCACAACTGCAACAAGGGAGTGAAGACTATGCCAGCTATCTCGAGTTCAGTCGGATCCGGAGCCGCCGGCGCGGCGATCTTTGCCGACTCCGACAGCCGGAAATACCGGTATTTCGACCCCAAGGGCCAGCGCGCCACGCACTACGAAGACATGACGGTCGACGTACAGCCTGACCCGGAGCGTTACCTGATCCAGGACTGGATCATCTCCTTTGCCGACGGCAAGGGCGCTTATGTCAAGCAGAACACCGCCGCGCAGAGCTCCAACTGGCATGCCTTCCGCGCCCCCGACCAGGAGTGGGAACGCACGCACTACCAGCGCCAGTCGAAAATTGAGACGATGGTGCAGAGCGTCATCAACAATGCCCGCAAGTCGGGGGCGCCCAGGACCTTCGACAAGGCCTGGGTCAAGATCCTGCAGACGCAGCTCGGCGCCTGGAAACATGCCGAATTCGGGCTCGGCACCTCGCTGATGCAGGCGCAGCGTTACGGCTACACCCAGATGATCAACAACGCGACGCTGACCAACTCGTCCTACAAGCTGCGGCTGGCACAGGACATCACGCTCTACCTTGCCGAGATCGGCATGGACCTTCCCGGCTGGGACGACGAACTCGGCAAGAAGGCCTGGCTCGAGGACAAGAACTGGCAAGGAACCCGCGAAGCGGTCGAGACCATCATGGGTGCGGCCGACTATCTCGAACAGTATTTCGCCATCAACATCGTCTTCGAACCGCTGGTCGGAGAAGCATTCCGGTCTGGTTTCCTGATGCAGATCGCCGCCGCCAACCATGACTTCATCACGCCTGCGGTGATCTCGGCAGCCGAGGCCGACTACGAGCGCAACCTCGCCAACACGATCGACCTCATGCACATGCTCGCCAATGACGAGAAGCATGGCGCGGCGAACAAGAAGCTCTTCCAGGGCTGGGTCAAGAAGCACGGCGTGCTCGCCGACAAGGCAGCCATCGGCCTGCAGCCGATCTGGTCGATGCCGCATTCCAAGCCGGTCGCGTTCACTGACGTCCGCGCCAAATCCGAGGAGCGGATTGGCCAGATCCTCGGCGAACTCGGCCTCAAGCGCTGACACAGGGAGAAATCGTCATGTCAACTACAGCACGCGACGCATCGCATTCCAACATCTTCAAGGCGATGAAGGACATCACCTTCGAACAGACGATTTCGCATCAGTGCGGCGTCACCATGAACGACTCCGTGGAAGCCAGGGCCATCGCTGAATTCATGGGCCTGAAGCCGAACGTAACCGTCACCTACCAACCGGCGATGATCCGCATCGATGGCACCGGCAAGCTGATCTTCAAGATGGATGAGATCAGCGAATATCTCGGCCGCGAGATGACGGCCGAAACTTTCGAGGTCAATAGCTCCACCCACTACGGGCGGATGGTGCGCATCGACGACAACACCGTGATCCTGTTCGGCAACATGGACGAGATGTTCGAATATATCGAATAGACGACAAAAAATAGGCGCGCCGCCTGGTTGCGGCGCGCCGAACCGATCAACACCCATCTTGCGGAGGGAAGAATGTTTAGGACACCGGAAGGCAAGGACATTTTCGTGGTCGATGGCCACACCCATTTCTGGGACGGCAGCCCGGAGAACCAGAAGAATATCCACGGCAAGCAGTTCATCGACTGCTTCTACGCCTATCACACGGGGCTGAGCCCCAAGGACCAGCTGTGGGAGAAGAGCAAGTTCGAAAAGTACAGCGCCGACGATCTCTATCGCGACTTGTTCATCGACGGTCCCGATGATGTGGCGATCGTCCAGTCGACCTATCTCAAGGACTTCTACCACAAAGGCTTCAACACGATCGAGCGCAACGCCGAGGTGGCCAAGCGCTATCCGGAGCGTTTCATCGTCAATGGCGCCTTCGATCCGCGCGATGGTGAGAAGGCGCTCGAGTACATTCACTTCCTCAAGGAAACCTACGACGTCAAGGGCGTGAAGATGTACACGGCCGAATGGAACGGCGCTTCCAAGGGCTGGAAGCTCACCGATCCCGATGCTTACAAATGCTTCGAACTCTGCGACAAGCTCGGCATCAGGAACATCCACGTCCACAAGGGCCCGACGATCCTGCCGCTCAGCAAGGATGCGTTCGACGTGCATGACGTCGATCACGCGGCGACGGATTTCCAGGGCCTCAACTGGATCATCGAGCATTGTGGCTTGCCGCGCCTCGACGATTTCTGCTGGATCGCGACGCAGGAAACCAACGTCTATGGGGGGCTTGCGGTGGCGCTGCCCTTCATCCATTCCCGCCCGCGCTATTTCGGCGAGGTCATCGCCGAACTGCTGTTCTGGATCGGGCCGGAGAAAATCCTGTTCGGTTCCGACTACGCGATCTGGACGCCGCGCTGGCTGGTGGAGAAATTCTGGACCTATCAGATCCCCGAGGACATCGCCGCGGAACGTGGTGTGCAGCTGACCGACGAGATCAAGGAGAAGATCCTCGGCCTCAACGCCGCGCGTCTCTACAACATCGACATCGAAGCCAAGAAGAAGGCGCTCGCCAGCGCGCCCTTCAGCATCGCGGCGGAGTAGGGGCCATGGCAACCGCCAGCGTTTCCGGCAACCGCGAGAAGGAACTCTGGCGGCGCCTTGGTGAGGTCAACGACCCGGAGCTCGACGAACCGATTACCGAGATGGGCTTCGTCGAGCGGGCGCAGGTGACGAGCGATGGCAGTGTGGGGATCGACTTCCGCCTGCCGACCTACTGGTGCTCGCCCAACTTCGCGTTCCTCATGCTGGACGGCGTCCGCAAGGCGCTCGACCAGCTCTCATGGTCGCCTGTCTATCGCGTCAAGCTGCACGATCACATGTTCGCGGAAGAGGTCAATCGCGGCATGGAAGCCGGCAAGACATTCGGCGATATTTTCGCCGGGCTCGCCGAGGATCAGGATCTCGGCGCTTTGCGCGAAACCTTTGGGATGAAGGCCTTCAAGCGGCGCCAGGAGGCGCTTCTGCGCGGCCTGCGGCAGAACGGCCTGACGGATCGGGAAATCCTCGGCATGGACCTGCCGGCATACGACGGCGCGCGGTTCGAACCGGGCGAAGCGGCCAAACAGAAGCCGAGGTACAGGGCGGCTCTGCTTGAGCGTTTTCCCGACCGCCAGCCGGATGATCCTGTCTTCGTGACCTGGGAAGGGCAACGCATACCGGCTGGCGCATTCGATGCCCATCTCGCCGAACTGCGCGGTGTCCGCGTCAATATGGAGTTCAATGGCGCGCTTTGCCGTGGGCTCAAGCAGACCAGATACAAGGAACTGGACATGGTCGACGGCGAACCGACGCTGGTCGATTTCATCATGGATCGCGTGCCGGCACGGGCCGCGCCGACCGCCTGAAGCAGAGCTGAAACAACGGCCTCCCTTGCACGAGGCCCCTAACCAACAACCCGCCCGTAAGGCGGAAGGAGGAATCATGCCCAAAATAATGCTTCACAATTCCGAAGCCCGCCGTGCTCTCGCCCGTGGTGTCTTTCGGTTGGCCGCTGCAGTCGAGCCGACACTCGGCCCCAAAGGCATGAACGCCATGATCGACCGGCCGATCGGCACGCCGATGGTGACCCGCGACGGCGTCAGCATCGCCTCCGAGATCGAACTGCACGACCGTTTCGAAAACATGGGCGCGCAGGTCGTCCGCGAAGTGTCGATGCAAACCAACGAGGTCGCCGGCGACGGCACCACGACTGCCATCGTGCTCGCCAACGCGCTCATCCAGGGTGGTGTGGAGGCGAATGAACGCGGCGCGAAATCCGTCGATCTGTGCAAGGGCATCGACCTTGCCGTGGCGGCGGTGGTGACGGCGCTCAAGGCTTCGGCCAAGCCCGCCAAGGGCAACGGCATTCTCGCTTCGGTCGCCAACATCGCGGCGACCAATGCCAAGCTTGGCGCGCTGGTAGCGGAAGCCCATCAGCGGGTAGGGGCCGAAGGCGTCATCACCACGGACTTCAGTGTGACCACCGAGACCACGCTCGATGTGGTCGAGGGCATGTCCTTCGAACGCGGCTATCTCTCGCACCACATGGTGACCGATCAGGAAAAGATGGAGGCGGTTCTCGAACGGCCTTACATCCTGATGACCGACCTCAAGATCAAGGAGCCCGGGCAGCTCGATGCGGTTCGCCGCATTGCCGACGAGGATGGTCGGCCGCTGCTGATCGTGTCCGAGGAAATGTCGCCGGAAGTGGTGGTGACGCTGCTCGGCAAGCAGGGACCGGGAAAATACCTCGTCGTTCACCCGCCGGAATATGGCCATTGGCGCAAGGCGATGATGGAGGATTTGGCCATCATCACTGGCGGCAAGGTGATCGCGCGCGATCTCGGCGGCCGGCTGGAGGACATCACCGCCGACGATCTCGGAACGGCTGACCGGGTGAAGACCAGTTCGTCCTACACCTCGATCATTCGCGGCGGCGGCGACCATGCGGCCATCGCATCGCGCCGCGCCCAGGTGCAGCGGCAGTATGAAGCCTCGCCGCCGAACATCGATCAGGACAAGCTGCGCGAACGCCTGGCCAAGCTCTCTGGCGGGACCGCGATCCTTTATGCCGGTGGTGTCACACCGGTCGAGCAGAAGCGAACCATTCAGCTCATCGAGGATTCGCTGAATGCGGTGCGCGCCGCATCCGAAGAGGGCGTCGTTGCCGGCGGCGGCTCGGCGCTTGCCCAGATCGCGCCGCTGCTCGACAAGGTGGCGGCCGGCGTCGACGGCGATGTCGCCGAGGGCGTGCGCCTGGTGCGCTCCGTGCTGACGCGGCCACTGTGGCGCATTGCTGCCAATGCCGGCGCCGATCCCGAAGCGGTGGTGGTCGAGGTCACCCGCATCAACGGCGGCTACGGCTACAACGCATCAACCGGTGCGTACCAGAACATGTTCGAGGCAGGGATCATCGATCCGGTTCGTGTCACCTACACTGCGCTCGCCAACGCAGCTTCGGTGGCAACGCTGATCCTGACCACCGAAACGCTGATTGGCCATCTCGCCGAGGATGAGGATCCGACGGCCGGACCGGCTCGCGGCGGCGGCTCTGAAAAGCTCGGCCGCGCCTGAAGCAATCCAAACAATCTCGACGTTGAAAGGATACGACGATGAAAGCTGCCAGACTGTACGAATACGATCCGCATACGAACATCCAGCTCAGGATCGAGGAGGTCAAGGCGCCGACGATCACCGCGCCCGACGAGGTGATCGTGCGGGTCGGTGCCGCCGGCCTCTGCCGCACCGACCTGCACATCATCGAAGGCGTGTGGAAGCCGACCATGGATCCTGAAGGTACGCTCTTGCCCTACATCATGGGCCACGAGAATGCCGGCTGGGTCGAGGAGGTCGGCAGCGGTGTCAGATCGGTCAGGCGCGGTGACGCGGTAATCTGCCATCCCTTCCGCTCATGCGGCATCTGCCTCAACTGCCGGCATGGCGAGGACATGTATTGCGACAATGGCCAGTTCCCCGGCCTTGGCATGAATGGCGGCTTCGCCGAATATTTCATCACCAGCGAGCGTTCGCTGATCAAGCTGAATGCCAATGTCACGCCGATCGAGGTGGCGCCGCTGGCCGATGCCGGGATCACCGCCTACCGCGCCGCCAAGCGGGCGGCGAAGCTCTTGAGGCCGGGGAGCTACTGCGTCCTGCTCGGCATTGGCGGGCTCGGCCATATCGCGCTGCAATCGCTGCACGCGATTTCGGGCTGCCGCATCATCGCCGTCGATCGCGAGCCGGCAGCACAGGTGCTGGCCAAGGATCTTGGCGCCGACTACGTCCTTGATGGCGGGCCGAACATCGTCGAGGAGGTCAGCCAGATCACCGGCGGCGGCGCCCATGTGGTGATCGATTTCGTCGGTGAACTCGGTGTCGAGAACATCTGCTGGAAGATGGTGCGCAAGGGCGGGCAACTGTTCGTCGTCGGCTATGGCGGCAATATCAACGTGCCGACCGCGCATCTCGTCATCGAGGAGATCAACATCGGCGGCAGCTTGGTCGGCAATTTCACCGAGCTTGTCGAACTGATGGAACTGAACGCCGACGGCAAGGTGAAGATGCACTACACCGAGTATAACCTCGCAAGCATCAACACCGCGCTCGACGATTTCAAGAACCGGCGGTTCACCGGACGCGGCGTCATCGTTCCCTGAAACATTTGGACCGAACGTGGCGGAACGGCTACCGCGTCCGGTTCGATCTGACTGCTTGCCTGACCCGGCAAGCCTTCCTTCTGAGCTCCGTGGCTGATGCCATGGCATTTCCGTATCGGGACGTCAGCGAAGCGCGATCCTGAAACGAGTTTCCTTGCTTCGTGGTGTGGAAAAGGGGAGGACAACATGGATCTTGTTACAGGGCTGGCCGTCGTCATCGGCATTATGGGTGGCATTGCAACGTGGGCAGCGATCACGATCGGCAACCCCTATCTGCTGATCTGGGCGGTATTTGTGGGCTGGGGGAGTTTCTATCACTGTGGCGGCAAGGCAGCCGGGTTCAAGAATTCGGCGGTTGCAAA
Organism: Mesorhizobium sp. M0244; assembly: GCF_040321795.1. Lineage (NCBI taxonomy): Bacteria > Pseudomonadati > Pseudomonadota > Alphaproteobacteria > Hyphomicrobiales > Phyllobacteriaceae > Mesorhizobium > Mesorhizobium sp. M0244. The sequence goes on from NZ_JAMYSE010000082.1 coordinate 24,035, forward strand.
CCTCTGGGGAGCGATCTGCGCCGCCGGCGCATTGATAGCACTGACGTCCATTGGTGTTACGGCGATCATGGCCGGCATTTGCGTCGGCATTTCAATCATAGTCCTGATTCTTGCCGCCAAGCTGCCTTTGCTGAGCGCCATTCCGTCAGCGGTCTATGGCTACGCAACGACCGCCGCGCTTTTTTTGCTTGGCGCCACCGCTTACGGCGAAGGCATCAGCGGCATCACCAGGGTCGCGGCCGCCGTGGTTATCTCGCTGATCATCGGCAACATTCTCGGCTACGTCTCGGAGAAAGTGACCGGTGCTGTCGTAAAGGCCTGATCATTCCTGCGACCGCTGCCTGAAGGCAAGCTAGGCGACGAACTTCCCCAACCCCGCGGCGCGAATGCCGCGGGTTTTTTGTGTCGGCGCGATTGGGTCTAGAGGAAGCCGCGTCGGATGCCGTATTGTCCGAGCTTGCGATAGAGCGTCGGCCGCGAAATACCGAGCCTCAGCGCGACCTTGCTGAGATTGCCACCCTCTGCGGCGAGCGCGTTCTTGATGACTTGGCATTCTGCATCCTCGAATGTGCACACCGGTGCTGCGAGCATGGCAGCGGGATGATCGCCGTGCATGGTCATATTGTTGCGATTGCCCGCACTGATTTCCCCGGGAAGATCCTGAAGCTCAACGGTGCCGCCGCGCGCCAAGATGTGCAGCCGCCCAACGAGGTTCTTCAGTTCCCGCACATTGCCCGGCCAATGGTAGGCGAGCAGGGCCTCGAGCGCTTCGTGCGAGAATTCCAGCGGGTCCTCGCCTGCTGTGGCGGCGATCTGCCGGTTGAAATGTTCGATCAGCAGCAGCACATCCTCACCACGCTCGCGCAGCGGCGGGACCGTGATCGAGACCGCACCAATTCGATAATAGAGATCGCGGCGGAAGCGGCCGGCGGCAACTTCCTGCTTGAGATCGCGATTGGTCGAGGCGACCATGCGCACATCCACTGGGCGACCCCGGCTGTCGCCAATGCGGTTGACCACGCGCTCTTCCAGGACACGCAGCAGAAACGGCTGGATCTCGAGTGGCAATTCGCCGACCTCGTCGAGACTGAGGACGCCGCCGTTGGCGAGCTCGAAAACACCTGGCTTGCCTTCCCGCGAGGCGCCGGTAAAGGCGCCGGCGACATGGCCGAACAATTCGCTGCCAAAGAGATCCTTGGTGATCGCCCCGCAATTCATCGCGATGAACGGATCGTTCGCCGCGCGCCGGCTGCCTGCATGGACGAGCCGGGCAAACAGCTCCTTTCCAACTCCCGTCTCACCTTCGACCAACAACGAAGCCGCACTGTTCGATTGAGCGACACGACAGGCGATTTCAACGGCGGCCAGCAGCGCCTCACTCTTGCCAACGATCATGGCGACAGCATCCTGAAGGTGCTTGCTCGCTTCCCTACGGACCACCGTCACGCTGGAGACTGCCGGCACGGACGGGAACACCAGTGCCGCGCCGCGGAGGTCGCCGTCGAGCTTGAGTGGCGTGATGTGGCAGGATCGCAGATGTGCCGGCAGCGCCTTGGCGAGGTCGGCGTCCGACCCGGACGACGGAAGGTTCATCAGCCAACGGCCACGACCAGGTTCCATCGGACCGTCCATCATTTCTGTGGTCTCGCCGTCGGGCACGTTGTTGCAGAAGATGGCGCGGCCGCGATGGTCGACGATCACCAGCCCGTCTTTTCGGCGGTAGCTGGGAGCCGAAGAAATGAAGGCTTCGAGCAGGCGCGTGCGCTGTTCCTGCTGCTGTTCGGCCAAGGCCTTTTCGATTTGCCGGGCTGTGGCGGCAACGAGCGCGGTGTTGTGCGGCCGGAAGATCGGCGAATAGCCTGACAGGTCGACGACGCCGATGATCTTGCCGTCGAGCGGATCGCGGATCGGCGCGCCAGCGCAAGTCCAGGATTTGATGCCGGCGCAGAAATGCTCGGCCGCATGGACGAAAGTCGGCTCTCCGGTCCACAGCGCCGTGCCGATGCCGTTGGTTCCGACGGCATCCTCGTTCCATTTGCCGCCGATGGCGAGGTGGATATCCATGCCGTCATGCAGCGTCTTCTTGTCGCCGATGGCGTCGATCAGCACGCCGTCGCTGTCGGCCAGAACCAGCATCGCGCCCGTCCCATCCAGCAGCTGGCCAAGGGAGGCGAACGACCGCCGCGCCGCCGAAAGCAGTTCGGCATTGGCGCGGGTCAGATATTCGATCTCGTCGCGATCACTGCTCAGCGGCGCTTCAATACCTTGAGCGTTGATGCCGCCGGTGGCGCTGCGATACCAGGAATCGTGAATGAGGGAGCGGACGTGGTTTGGGTGGATTGGACCGCTGGCACATTTGGGCTCGTCGGCCAGAAAAGTTTCCCAGGCGCGCATGGTAGCGCGCTCGTCATAGTCAATGTTGTTCAGAACCATTTGCCCCGCGGCCGGCGACGCACGCGCCGGAAGAGCATCGATCTTCATCTGATTGGGGCCCATCTCGCGTTTCATTCAGTCATCACAGAACCTTGAGGCATGCCATTTCTGTATGCTGTCGCGTTCGTATGCTGTCGCGGATTGGACGTGCACAAGCGCGCCCAGGCGTCTGCAAGTCAGTCAATGCCAAGCTTCGCGCCGATGTCGGCGGCAAGCTGCTCTTCGGTGTAGGCGGCGGCAAGACGGGATCCATCCAGGTCGGCAAGCGCCTCGGCGACGGTTTCGTCCACCGGCGAGAAAAAGCCATTCTGCTTCGTTGCCAGGACGAAGATCTGTTCGCCACTCCGGTTGCGGATATCGCCGATGTGACGAAGCTGGCGGCCTGTGTTCTGATCCTTCGAAATTACGCGGCCGTTCATGGTGACCTGGATGGACGGCTTGGCTTCGGCCACCGGTGCAGCGCCGCCACCAACATGGATGATCAGACCTTCCGCCTTCGGTTGCTGGCGTGGCTTCCTCGAAGCCGAATAGCCGCCGCCGCTGATCTGGTCGGCAAGGCGAACGATGGTCGAGCGGTTCTGCTCGATCAGTCTTTTGACTTGTACGTCCTCGCGCCGGGGGCCATCCCGCTTGGAGATAATCTCAACCATGAATCCTCCCAGATTCGCTCAGGGTTGCCGTTCGTACGGCTCATTTCTTGTTTTGTCGTACGGCTCATTTCTTGTTTTGAGTGAACTCTACACCGCCTCGGTCAAGTTCGCCATTCATATCACATAGCGCCAAAATTCGGGTCGCTGGTAGCAGGCCGCTGCTACACGGAGTCTTCGGTAATCGGACGTTTTGACTAATGCCTGCGTGTCAGGCCGCCTTGTTCGTGAATTCCGAGGGTTCGCTTTCGAGTGATTGCCTGTCACGCAGATAGAGCGCGCACGTGGTGCGCAGCATGGAGGCAAAGTTCGGGATGTGGCCGTTGATCTCCAGCGCTTCGTCGTAAAGCGTCGAGAGGAATTTTGGCGCCGTCATCCTCTGTGCATGGGCGATCTCGTCCAACAGCGTCCAAAAAGTGGCCTCGAGCTGGATGCTCGTCGAATGGCCACCTATTCGAACTGAGCGATTGACCAGCCGATACCCTTCCGGATCCTGCTCGGCAAAGACCTTACACATGCGAAGACCTCCCGTTTGATGTTGCTTTAGGCCAAAGCGGTTTCTACGCCCATTCGCCGGATGATACCAACCCAAAGCGCATTTCCCACTCCCATTTGCAGTGACTACAATCGGATTTGGTGCGTAGACCAGCCTCAAGCCAATTTCTCGACGTGGTAACCGGCTGCCACCCATTTTTGCAACCAATGGGCCACGGTTGGCGGTATCCGAGACCGCGCGGCAGACAGGAGGCTCCTTTGGCGAAAGCAATTCATTCGATGATCCGGGTGGTGGACGAGAACCTGTCGGTCAGTTTCTACAAAAGCGCATTCGGACTCGATGTTGCGGACCGGTTGGATTTCGTCACGTTCACACTGGTTTATCTGCACAATGCGGAAGCCGATTTCGAGCTTGAACTGACGATCAACAAGGGCAGGGAAGAGCCCTACGCGCTTGGTGACGGCTATGGCCACATGGCTCTTTGCGTCGACGATATCGAGACAGAACACAAGCGCTTGGCGGCGGCAGGTTTCAATCCGCGAAAAATTGTCGAGTTCAACCACGAAGGCGAGCTGCTTGCGCGGTTCTTTTTCGTGAGCGACCCCGACGGTTACCAGATCGAAGTGCTGCAGCGCCACGGCCGCTACCAATAGGGCGTTGCGCGCCGCATGTGGCAGTGCAATCTGACTTGGCTGTCGGCCCAGGGCATGAGTGCCAGCGTGCGGCTCAGCTGGCGGCCGATCGACGCCTGGAGCTTACTGAATCGGCGTCTCGCCGCGAAACAGTGGCTGGTGCGACCGCATCAAGGCGGTAATCCGGTCGGCGACTTTTCGTACCGGCGGGGAGTGACGTTCCTCATGATGGGTGACGATCCATTGGTCGGTTTCGAGTTCGGGGATAGGCTGAG
>NZ_JAMYSE010000083.1:0-28394 GCF_040321795.1 Mesorhizobium sp. M0244
AAGAAGGGGTCGCGTTCATGCGCGGCGACCCCCTCTGTCGCCTTCGGCGACATCTCCCCCTCGAGGGGGGAGATTGGCAGCATCACACCGCAATCCTTGGCCTGCCCGATGCCACGGCCACGACATGCGCCTCGATGAACATGCGCTGGCCCTCGACGGTCGAGACGCGGAATTCGCTGGCGATCTCGATCTCGGCGCTGTCGGTGCCGGCGGCCCTCGCTCGCCCGGCGGCAATCGCCCGCACATCTTTCTCGGCCGCGGCGATCGCCGCCGCTTCGTCATTGAAATCGCGCACGCTTTCACCTGAGGCGAGGCGGAACAGCCCTTCCTTGGGTTGGCTGACCCGCGCTTCGGCCGAAACCCGGACCTGGCCGACGACGGCGCCGAGCGCGTTGGCGACGTCGGTATCCTCAGGCACCAAGCAGTCATTGCCGACCAGCTCGGCGAGGCCAGCATAATGCAGCGGCGCCGAGGCGCCGAGGCCGATGACCGGGCGGTCGAGCGCGACGCTGAGACGAGCGATGCCGGGATGCGCGTCGACGGCGCGCTGGACCAGCGCGTGGGCGACGGTCGCGGCGCCATCCAGCCCATCCTCGGCAAACGCGGTTTCGAGGATGACTTCGGCCGACAGACGGGTCAGCGTGGTCAGCACCCGTTCCGAGACCGCCTCCGGTGAGGCGGCGATGAACTGGCCGCGGCCGTCGCGCTTGCGCGCGAACAGCTCGGCACCCAGACGCGCCGCGGCCGGATCCCAATTGGCCTGCTTGCCCAGCACATGCGCCGCATCCGACGGCGTGAAGCCGGCAATCTGCACCAGCCCGCGCGACACCAGCCGGTTCAAGGTGGCGTTCTGGGCATTCGAGGCCAGCAATCTGTCGAGAGCCTGCGGCACAGCACCGATCAGCTCGTAGAGCTTGGCTTCGGCGCCGGTCAACCCAGCGGCGAGCCGCTCCGGCACGCCGGTGCGCACCGCGAGGCGGCCATCCATGCGGCCGGGATTGGGCGCGCGCAGCTGGCGTTCGAGCTCCGCCGTGACGGCCTCGCCATGCATCAAGCCGGCCAGCGCCAGCGGCACCAGGCGGCGCGGCCCGAGCAGGATTTTCGGGTTGAGCGCGCCGTCCTCCAGCGCCACTTCGGAATCGCCGCCCAGCCCAAAAGTGCGCATGGCGACGGCCTCGACCATGGTGCGGAACCCGCCGACGGTGGCGCCTTCCGGATCGAGCCTGGGACGGCCCCCGTCGAGCACGGCGACATCGGTTGTGGTGCCGCCGATGTCGGAGACGATAGCATTGTCGAGGCCGGTCATATGGCGGGCGCCGACAAGGCTGGCGGCCGGGCCGGACAGGATCGTCTCGATCGGCCGCTGGCGGGCGAAGGCGGCCGAGACCAGCGCGCCGTCGCCGCGCACCACCATCAGGGGCGCGGCAATGCCGCGGGCGGCGAGAAAGCCTTCGGTTGCCGCGACTAACCGATCGATCATCGAGATCAGCCTGGCATTGAGCAATGTCGTCAGCGCCCGGCGCGGACCGCCGAGCTTGGCCGACAGCTCGTGGCTGGCGGTGACCGGCAGGCCGGTCCTGTCGCGGATCAGGTCGCGAGCGGTGAGCTCATGCGCCGGATTGCGGGTGGCGAAATAGGCGCAGACGGCAAAGCCGGACACCGATTTTTCCAGCTCGGGTAAAGCTGCCTCCAGCCCGGACAAATCGAGCATTGCCGCATTACCGTGAACGTCATGGCCGCCGGCGCAGAACACCACCGGATCGGTGCCGAGCGCCGCTTTCAGCCCGTCGCGGGCGAGATCGCCCTCGGCAAAGCCGATCATCACCAGCGCGACGCGGCCGCCCTGGCCCTCGACCAGCGCATTGGTGGCGAGCGTCGTCGACATCGACACCAGCTTGATCGCCGCCGGGTCGGTGCCGGCCATTTTGAGCACCGCATCGACCGCGCCGGATATCCCGACCGCCAGGTCATGGCGCGTCGTCAGCGCCTTGGCCTTGGCCAGCACTTTTCCGCTTGGTCCGCCGGCCTCCGACCACAGCACGGCGTCGGTGTAAGTGCCGCCGGTGTCGATGCCGAGGAACAGGGGCACCTTGGGAAGATGCTGGGATTTGGTCTTGGCGGTCATTGGCGGGCCCGGAGAATTCTCTTGCCCCGCCCCTTAGCGGATATGAACGGGCCGATAAAGCCGCGATGGCTGGGCCAAGGCAGCGTAATCTCCCCCTCGAGGGGGAGATGTCGCCGAAGGCGACAGAGGGGGTCGGTACGTCCTGACGCGACCCTCCTGTCGCCGGCGGAGGACGATGACGCTCCACGCGAGACGACCCCCTCTGGCCTGCCGGCCATCTCCCCCTCGAGGGGGGAGATCGCTAGGCTACCCCACAAACCCCACGCGCTTATGCGACCCGTCACAAAACGGCTTGTTGGCGGAGTGGCCGCAGCGGCAGAGGAAGGTGCGCTGCGTGCGATCGACCGTGTGGCCGGTGCCGGTGACGATTTCGACATTGCCTTCGAGCTTGAGCGGGCCGTTGGTCGTCGGTGTGACGGTCAGCGGGCCATCTCGCACTTCCAGCGCCGGCGTATCCTTCAGCGGCGGCTCGCCGGTGGCGGAAAAACCTGATTTGTTGTGGCTGCCGTCGCAGAACGGCTTGTTTTCCGAGGCGCCGCAGCGGCAGAGCGTGGCGCGATAGAAATTCTCGCCGCCCATCACGATCTCGGCATGCAGCGCCAGCGGGCCGTTTTCCCGGATGCGCACGGTGTTGACCACAGGCGGCTGTTCCTGCGGCCCGCCATCCTTGCGGAGATAGGTGATGGCGCCGGACGGACAGCCTTCGGCGAGCGCCACGATCTTCTCGACGCTGGCCGCATCCGGATGGATCCACTGGCCGGGCGCGTTGGGCACGAAAACATGCGGATCGCCAAGCACGCAGTTGCGCGAATGGATGCAACGTTTTCCCGAAAAGCCGACGTCGATCTTCTCGCCTTCGACCACTGCCATGGGTGGGATCTCCTGTCGGACTACGCTATGGCGACAGTCAGGACGACGTCAAGGCAGCATTCTCCCCCTCGTGAGGGCCGACCTCGGGCGCGGCGGGAAGGGAATTCGCATTTTTTGCTCGCAGCACCACATTTTGTTCTTGCTTTGTGCCGGCAGCTATGCTACTAATTTGGATATGGTGCCAATTGGCGCCGACGACCCGCCCGCCGAGGCGGGTTTTTTGTTTCGGCTTTGAAATTCTGGCGTTGTCGGCCTGACGTTGGCGGGACAGCGCGCCCCTGCCCGCTTTGCGCTGGCTTCTCCCCCGCAAGGATGGAGCAATCGCCTATGAAATCCCCCTCAGCCGGTCGCTGAGCCTGTCCTCGGGCTTGCCGGAGGGCAAGACCCGTGGGCGGCCACCTTCTTCCCGCCGGGGAGAAGAGCCTGGCGCCAGCGCAGGCGACCTCCTCTCCCCTCGGGGAGAGGTCGGATTGCCCCCAATTGCCCTTCGCAATTCGGTCGGCAATCCGGGTGAGGGGCACTTGAGACGGGCAGCTCACGGAACCAGATCGATTTCCTCGGTCTCGCCGCCACTACAGGTGTAGCAGCAATCGTCGCATTTTTCGGTGTTGGCGGGGCCGACACCCCAATAGGTATTCTCGTCACCATCGACCCAGGCGCCGTAGCAGATCGATTCGCCGTCATTGCAGGACAGCGGGATCGACTTGGTCTCGCCGTCGTTGAGATAATAGTCCTGATTGTCGCCCGGCCAGACATGGTCGCGGTCCTGGCTGTAGAGCTCGACGCGCATGGCGTTGGGATGGCTGTTCTTGATCTCGAAGGTGACATCGCCGGCATGTGCGACGGGCGAAAAAAGCGCGACGATGAAGAGCGCCGCGGCAGCGCGGCGCGCGAACGTGTAAGACGACATTGCAATTCCCCCCGGAATGAAACGGCCTGCCCGGCCGCGAGGGTGAGCATGGCATGCCGGGTTGAAGGGTGGAAGAGGCGATTGCGGCATTTCCGCTCCGCGAAAGGCGCCGCGTTGTAACCCCCCCTCCCCGGCCGCTGCGCGCCCACCTCTCCCCCGCTTCGCCGGGGCGAGGAACCCAAGTCTTGCAAGGGCGCAGCTTCGGCGATTGGCGTTTCCTCGCCCCCACAAAGTGGGGGAGAGGTGGTTTGCGAAGCAAACCGGAGAGGGGGCGGCCCGACTGGGTCATCGACTCATCGGCTCGGCTTCACCAGGGTCCAGATCCAGCCGATGAATGTGAGGACCAGAAACGGATATCCGGCAGCCGGCAAGGGCGCCGACGTCGGCAGCAAAGGCGCACCCCACAGGATCAGCCCCGCCGACACGACGAACAGCACAGCCGCCACGACAGCGGTAAGCCGCATCCACAGAGCGAAGGTATTCGGGACGCTAACCATGATGAGGGCGGCCGCCCAAAGCGAGATGCCCCCGACATAGGCGGGAACGCTGGCCTGGAGGCCTGCCGCATTGCCGGCGAGCAGCAGGCTCTCGCCGGCAACGAAAATCAAAAATCCGGCCGCTACGCAGTCGTTGCCCAGCCGCTGATACTTCATCGTCAACAGAGCGGCTGCCACTACGAGTGCCACGCCGTCGATCATCCAGAGTGTTTCGCGAAGCTCAGCGCTCTCCACGAAGGTGCCGGCAAGGCCGAAAGCGCCGCCAATGGCGAGGCCGATCGCGGCGATGGTGTCCAAGGTGGAACGCATTGATGTCTCCCCAGCCGTCTAAGAATACTTCAGGATGGGGTATTCTCAAAAGGTGGGCTTATGCGGGCCGAAATCAACCATATCGTGAACGGCCCGACCGCAGGGAAGATTTTCCGGTAGCGCTGTCGCGGATTTCGAGCGGCGCGGATATTGGACGAGATTGAGCCCTGAAGCGGCGAGAGACGATAGGACTACGCCCGACTATTCGGCGAGCCTTTGAGCGACCTTTCGACAGCAGTGCCCGGCCGCTCCCGGCAAAAATACAAGATCGCCAGCATCATCGCGACAAGGAGAATTGCGTAGTAGATCGACAGGCGGGCATAGACCTCCGCTTTTTCCGTCGTAAAGGGTCGGCCATGGCTGTTTGCGCGCGCCACGATCGAGGCAACCAGCGCATCATGGGAAAACAATTGGTTTATTCCGGCCAATGGCAAGGTCGATGCGAACAGCAGGGCGTTGTAGAGCTTTGCCCTTGGCTCGAATCTCAACAGCATCACGCCACCCCAGCCATAGAGCGCACCGTAGAGCGCAACCGTCGTGATCTTAAGTGGTGTGTCCTCGACCATGAACAGGGAACGGCATGCCGTCGCCAGGTTCGGTTAGGCGTAGCAGGTACCAGATACCGGACACGAAGCCGAGTGTGCCAAGCAGAAGGTTGGGCCACTGGCGTAAGCTGGTCCGGTGCTCGGCGAGTGCGTAAGCCAGCAGCCATTCGCCTACCGAAGCGTTTGCCACCCGGGCAAGGCTGAGCAGGATCAGCGAAAAGACGGTGCGGGCCGCCCACGACGTCGGCTGACCGAGAACGGTCTCCGCAACGCCTGGAAACAACCGGTCGGCCAGAACGACTGCCGCGTTCACCCAAAGTAATCGATGCAAAGACCGAGAAACAGCAAGACATATTTGCGCAATTTGAAATCCCCAAAAGCCCGACGTATCGCCTCTGCTTACCGCTTGGATGGTGCTAGGCGCGACGGCTTGCAGGCACCCTTAATCTGGTTTGAAGATCACCCTGCCGTCCCGAGAACAGTCCCCATCGTGCAGCGTCAACGTCGCGCTGGCGGGGGGCCGCTGCCTCCCCCGCTTTCGAAGCCTGCCATCGATTCACCGGATCGATGTCTCGGCGCCACGCTTCGCGCCGACGCCCGACCGGCTCCTCAATCGCCCATCTTCAGCGCCTGGATAAACGCCTCCTGCGGGATATCCACCTTGCCGAACTGGCGCATCCGCTTCTTGCCCTCTTTCTGCTTGTCGAGCAGCTTGCGCTTGCGCGAGACGTCGCCGCCGTAGCACTTGGCCGTCACATCCTTGCGCAGCGCCGAGATGGTTTCGCGGGCGATGACCTTGCCGCCGATCGCCGCCTGAATCGGGATCTTGAACAGATGGTTCGGGATCAGCTCCTTCAGCTTCTCGCACATCTGGCGGCCGCGCTTTTCCGCCGCGGTGCGGTGGACCAGCATCGACAGGGCGAGGTGCCGGCAAGGCCCGAGGCGCCGCCGATGGCGAGGCACTCTCGCCTGTTTGACTTGCCCACGCGGCTCCGGTGTCAACTCGAAATTGACAAGGGAGTGAAGGAGAAAAAAGCGGAGACTATCGAGAGAGCGGCCCGCAGCGCCCACAGTCGACAAAGTCAGCCTTGCCGAGAACCGATATCGGCGTGGCGACAGTAAGCACCTTTACGCTTGCCTCGAAGGCATCCTATTTTGGAGGATAGTAGCCGCTCGTGGGCATAGAATGTCGGCACTGCCTTTCTTAAGAATTTACGCGCCGCTAAACGCGGTGCTGGCTGCGCCTGGGCTTCTGGCGGTGGCTGCGCTCACGATGCCGAACATGTCCGGACGAAGCAGACTGGCTCTGACTGCCGTGCTCGCTGTCATTTGGGGCGCCTATCTTCTGCAGATGGCCGAGACGCTGCTCAAGCGCCGGGCGGCAGACCTTCGAGACAGGACGCCGGCAATCGCAATCGATGTGCTCGCGGTTTTCGTTCCACTCGCCGCATTTCTGCTCGACGGCACGCCCGACCGGAGCCTCTACTGTGCTGTCTGGCTGCTGAAGCCGCTGCGCGACTCGACCTTCTTCCCGGTGCTGGGCAGGGTGCTGGCCAACGAAGCGCGCAACCTGATCGGCGTCACCACGCTCTTCGGCGTCGTTCTGTTCGGTGTCGCGCTCGCGGCCTATGTCATCGAGCGCGACATCCAACCGGAAAAGTTCGGCAGCATCCCCCAGGCAATGTGGTGGGCGGTGGTCACGCTGTCCACCACCGGCTATGGCGACGCTATTCCGCAAAGTTTCGACGGCCGCGTCCTTGCCGGGGCGGTCATGATGTGTGGCATCGGCATCTTCGCGCTCTGGGCTGGCATTCTTGCCTCCGGCTTCTATCAAGAAATCCGTCGCGAGGATTTCGTCCGCAATTGGCAATTGGTTGCCGGCGTGCCGTTGTTTCAGAAGCTTGGCCCGGCCGCGCTGGTCGAGATCGTGCGAGCGTTAAGACCTCGTAATTTGCCGGCGGGCGCCGTGATCTGCCGCAGTGGCGAGACCGGTGATCGGATGTTCTTCGTCGTGGAGGGGCGCGTCAGCGTCGTGATGCCGAACCCGGTGGAGCTTGGCCCCGGCGCCTTCTTCGGCGAGATGGCGCTGATCAGCGGCGAACCGCGTATGGCGACCGTCAGCGCCGCAACAGCGGTCTCACTCCTGTCGCTGCACGCGGCGGATTTCCAGATGCTGTGCAGCAGCAGCCCGGAGATCGCGGAAATCATCCGCAAGACCGCGCTTGAGCGGCGTGGCGCGGCACCGATGGCTTGATCGTGCAGCTTCAGCGTCGCGCTGGTGGGAGCCAGCTGCCTCCGGCAGCTCCCCGCTTTCGAAGCCTGCCATCGATTCACTGGATCGATGTCTCGGCGCCACGCTTCGCGCCGACGCCCGACCGGCTCCTCAATCGCCCATCTTCAGCGCCTGGATAAACGCCTCCTGCGGGATATCCACCTTGCCAAACTGCCTCATCCGCTTCTTGCCTTCTTTCTGCTTGTCGAGCAGCTTGCGCTTGCGGGAGACGTCGCCGCCGTAGCATTTGGCGGTGACATCCTTGCGCAGCGCCGAGATCGTTTCGCGGGCGATGACCTTGCCGCCGATGGCCGCCTGGATCGGGATCTTGAACAGATGGTTCGGGATCAGCTCCTTCAGCTTCTCGCACATCTGGCGGCCGCGCTTTTCCGCCGCTGTGCGGTGGACCAGCATCGACAGCGCGTCGACCGGCTCCTCATTGACCAGGATCGACATCTTCACCAGGTCGCCTTCCTTGTAGTCGGTTAGGTGATAGTCGAAGGAGGCGTAGCCCTTTGAGATCGACTTCAGCCGGTCGTAAAAGTCGAACACCACCTCGTTAAGCGGCAGATCGTAAATCAGCATGGCGCGCTTGCCGACATAGGAGAGATCGAACTGGATGCCGCGCCGGTCCTGGCAGAGTTTCAGGATACCGCCGAGATACTCGTCCGGGGTCAGGATGGTGGCGCGGATCCATGGCTCCTCGATGGCCGAGATCTTGACCACGTCGGGCATGTCGGCCGGGTTGTGCAGTTCCTTGACCGAGCCGTCGTTCAACAGCAGGCGATAGACGACGCTAGGTGCGGTGGCGATGAGGTCGAGGTTGAATTCGCGCTCCAGCCGCTCCTGGATGATTTCGAGATGCAGCAGGCCGAGGAAGCCGCAGCGATAGCCGAAGCCGAGTGCCGCACTGGTTTCCATTTCGAACGAGAAGGACGCGTCGTTGAGGCGCAGCTTGCCGACCGCGGCGCGCAAATCCTCGAAATCGGCGGCGTCGACCGGAAACAGGCCGCAGAACACCACTGGCTGCGCCGGCTTGAAGCCGGGCAGGGCACTTGCCGTCGAGCGCTTGTCCTCGGTGATGGTGTCGCCGACGCGGGTGTCGGCGACTTCCTTGATCGAGCCGGTGAAGAAGCCGAACTCGCCGGGACCGAGCTCGTCGACATTGATGCGGGCCGGGGTGAAGACGCCGGTGCGCTCGACCAGGTGCTTGGCGCCGGTGCCCATCATGCGGATGGTCTGGCCCTTCTTCAGCACGCCGTCGATGATGCGGACCAGCACGATGACGCCGAGATAGGCGTCGTACCAGCTGTCGACCAGCATCGCCTTCAGCGGGGCCGTGATGTCGCCTTCGCGCGGTGGCGGCAGATCGTTGACGATGGCTTCCAGCACGTCGGGAATGCCGAGGCCGGTCTTTGCCGAAATCAGCACGGCGTTGGAGGCATCGATGCCGATCACCTCCTCAACCTGCTCGCGGATGCGCTCGGGCTCGGCGGCGGGCAGGTCGACCTTGTTCAGCACCACGACGATCTCGTGGTTGTTGTCGATCGCCTGGTAGACATTGGCCAGCGTCTGTGCCTCGACGCCTTGCGAAGCGTCGACGACCAGCAGCGAGCCCTCGCAGGCGGCCAGCGAACGCGACACTTCATAGGCGAAGTCGACATGGCCGGGCGTGTCGATCAGGTTGAGGATATAGTCCTCGCCGTTGTTGGCGTGGTACTTCAGCCGCACCGTCTGCGCCTTGATGGTGATGCCGCGCTCACGCTCGATATCCATCGAGTCCAGCACCTGCTCCTTCATGTCGCGCAGCTCCAGCCCGCCGGTCGACTGGATCAGCCGGTCGGCAAGCGTGGATTTGCCATGGTCGATATGGGCAACGATGGAGAAATTGCGGATGTTTTTGATCGGCGTGGTCATGCGGCGCGCTTTAGCAGGGGCACGATGCATCGGCAAGCGGCGGGGCGCGGGTGCGGCGGCGGGGGCCAAAGTCGTTAAACTTTGATCCATGAGATTAGAGCATAGTTTGCGCCCGGCGTGATAGCCCACCGGCCTATCGCCGTTTCGGGGGATCGGAATGCCGCTGTCAGCACGCAAATTTCTCAAATCGGTGAGCGGCTCGTTCGCGCCAATGCTCGCCATTTTGCTTATCCCGATGGTTGTCGCATTGGGTTTTTCCATCGACTATACCTCGGCGGTTTCAACCAAGGCCTCGATGCAGAACGCGCTCGATGCAGCGTCGCTGTCGATCACCACGCTGGCGACGACCACGTCATTGGCGGACCGCCAAGTAAGCCTGCAGGACTCATATCTGGCCAATGGCGGGCAAGGCACAGCCAAGCTCGACAGCTTCGTCGTCGCCGCCGACGGCACCGCCAGCATCAAGGCTTCGGCCGGTTTTGCCATGCCGACCAGTTTCATGCAGATCGCCAAGATCAACACGGTGCAGGTCGGCGTCGCGTCGGCAGTGACAAAGCGGCCGGCGCTGGTGCAGGCCACGTTCAAGGTCGACAAGATCTCGGGCTATTGGGGCAAGACGATGACGCTCTATGGCACCAAGTTCGGTGACACGGTGGCCAACAAACTAATGAAGATCACCTACGCATACAATAATTTTGGCGATCCAAAGGGCTACGGCACGTCGACCGTGTACACGGTCAACGGAACGACGAGCACGATGGTCCAGCAGCAAGTATGCACGACCGCGATCGTGATCAGCTTCTACGGCCTGCCCACCACCACGATTGTCCAGACCGACTCCTATGGCAGGAAATACGCGACCACCTGTGTCACCACCACGTTTCCCGCGACCGGAGCCGGCGCGGTGATCGACGTCAGCCTGATGGACCAGTTGTATTTGCAGATGGATGTGCCGTCCGCTGCTTCGGCCAACCCGCCGCAGCCAACCGTGCTCAAGTCAAACGATCCGGCGACATCGAACCGGCTCTATATGGGCACAAGCCCGACCGACATGGTCGAGGTCGCGACCGGTCAGGTCGTCGACATCTTCACCGCCGTGCCATGCGGCCAGACCAGCTTGCAGGCCTGGGAAGACGGCGGCAATCCCGTACCGGCAGCAGTCTCCAATGCAGACTTCTCTTACTTCGTGACCGGCAAGTGCGCCTTCAATCAGCGGGCATCGGAAACGCTGCTGACGCAATAGGCAGCCTGCGGCGGGGCGCTGCGGTAAGGCCTTATCGCAGAATTCATCGCAACGCCGCTCGGCCATGCTGGGCGGCGTTGCCGTTTGCGGGCAATCATCTTCCCTTCTCCCGTTGTGGAGAAGGAAAGAGCCACGAACGATCACGAAGCGGTGATGCTGTAACGAACCGCGCGGCGGCGGCGAAGCATGGACATGGAACGATGTCTGCGCAGGAGAAACGCGATGACCGGATCGGCAGCGAAACGCAGCACGGCCCTGATGGGGCTCGCCGCAATGCTGTTTTCGGCAGCTGGGCTTTCGGCAACAAGCGCGGCCGCCGCTCAGAAGCTGACCGTGGTCGAGCTGTTTACCAGCCAGGGCTGCTCGTCCTGCCCGCCGGCCAATGCCAATCTGATCAAGGTCAAGGACCGGCCAGGCGTGCTGGCGCTGTCCTTCAACGTCACCTACTGGGATTATCTCGGCTGGAAGGACACGTTCGGCAGAGAAGAATTCACGCAGCGCCAGGTCCGCTATGAACCGTCGCTCGGCCGTTCCGGCCCGTTCACGCCGCAAGTGGTGGTCAACGGCAAGGCCGATGCCGTCGGCGCCATGCCGGGCGAAATCGACCGGCTGATTGCCAGCGGCGGCCACGCCGACGGACCTTCGCTGTCGCTCGCCGGCGGAAAGGTCAGCATCGGCGCCGGTCCGGTGCCGGACGGCAAGGCCGACGTCTGGCTCGTGCGTTACGACAAAGGCGTCGTCGAGGTGCCGGTGTCACGCGGCGAAAACACCGGCCGCACGCTGCCTCACGCCAATGTCGTGCATTCGCTGACCAGGCTCGGCAGCTGGACCGGCGAGGCCACCGCGCTGCCGCTGCCGGCTGCCGCGAACGGCCTCAGCACCGCCGTTCTGGTGCAGCTGCCGGGCGGCGGGCCAATTCTCGCTGCCGCTACGAATTAGCATCAGAGATTGCGCAATGCCGCAGGAGCGGCGGCGCATGCCCACATCTCATCTAACTCAAGGAGACCACCATGACCAATCGCCTGACCCTGCCGGCATTCGCCTTCGCACTTTGCTCGACGGCGCTGTTCGCCGGAGGCGCGACGCGGGCCGAAGATGCGATGAAGCCGGCGAATGCCATGGCGACAAACGCCACGAACCCGGCAACAGACGCGACGAAGCCGGCCGGCGCCATGGCGCCTGACGCGATGGCCACGACCGCGATGAAGGCTGCTGACCCGATGAAAGCGGGCGATCCGATGAAGGCCGACTGCATGAACAAGGCCGCCGCCGAGACGGACGCCATGAAGAAGGCCGAAGCGACCAAGGCCTGCGATGCCATGGCTCCGGGCAACTAGGCAGGGCGGCCGCCGATGCGCACAGCAATGTGAGAGCCCGGCGGCCCTATCCGTCGTATAATCCACAACACCAGTATGGGAGATCAGACATGACCGGAGAACCAGCCGTGAAACGATCGTCGATTTTCGCAAAAGCGGCGCTTGCCGCGCTCATCCTCACGGCTGCCGCTGCCGTGTTCTGGCAGACGCCGGCCGTCTCGGCCGAAGACGCGGTGGTGATCCCGCCGCCGGCGCTGGACGAGAAGGCCATCGCCGGCACCGAAAAGGCGGTCTTCGCCGGCGGCTGCTTCTGGGGCGTGCAAGGCGTCTTCCAGCACGTCAAAGGCGTGACCAGCGCGGTGTCCGGCTACACAGGCGGTGACAAGGAAACGGCCGTCTATGAAATGGTCGGCACCAGCCGGACGGGCCATGCCGAATCCGTCGAGATCACCTACGAGCCATCCAAAGTCACCTATGGCCAGCTGCTGCAGGTGTATTTCTCGATCGCGCACAATCCGACGCAACTGAACTACCAAGGGCCGGACAGCGGCACCCAATACCGCTCGACGATCTTTGCCGAAAATGACGCGCAGAAAAAGATCGCCGAAAGCTATATCGCCCAGCTCGACAAGGCCAAGGTGTTTGCAAAGCCGATCGTAACGACGCTGGAGACCGGCAAAGCCTTCTATCCGGCCGAGGACTACCATCAGGACTTCCTGACGCTCAACCCGAGCTATCCCTATATCGTCTACAATGATTTGCCCAAGGTCGAGAATCTGAAGCGGCTGTTTCCCAACCTCTACAGCGAAAAGCCGGTGCTGGTGCTGGCCGCCAACAAGAGCTGAATTTTGCGCGGGGCCTGCTGATCTCCCCCCTTGAGGGGGAGATGGCCGGCAGGCCAGAGGGGGTCGGTTCGGTTGGCGCGACGCGGTCCGGCATATCGAGGAAGACGAAGTTGGCACTCCACGCGCGGCGACCCCCTCTGTCGCTTTCAGCGACATCTCCCCCTCAAGGGGGGAGATCAGCAGTTCCCGCGCTTCGCACTACTCCCCCCTGCGCCAGGGCAGGCTCCAGCGCACTTTCTCCAGCGTCGCCTTTGCCTCGGCCGAGTCCGGGTCGGGCTCTGTCTCGCGATAATGCGCCGAGCCCTGAGGCGGGTAGGCAAGCGTGTTGTTGAGGGCAAATTTGTCGATCTGGCTGAAGTCGGGGAAAGGCAGGTTTTCCGCCTCGCGCCAATCGCTGACCCTTTTCTCCGCAGCGATGCGTTTTTCGTCGTCGACCGGAAGATCGGTGGCTCTGTATTCCAGCGATGAGGGAAAGGCGAACTGCGCGCCGGCATCATCCATGATGTTGATCATGGACAGCAGAATGTCCTCGCGGATGGCTTGAAATTCGGCCACGTCGGCGGTTTTGACGTAGGTGAACACGTCGATATCGAGCGAATAGGCGCCGAAGCCGACAAAGCGCACGCGGCACGGCTCGTCGATGACGCGCGGATGGGCGATCAGCAGCTTGCGCAGCTCGGCCAGGACGTAACGCAGCTGATCGGGCGTGGTCTCGTAGCGCAGCTGCAGCGTCGTCGCGAACCGGGTGGGGTCGCGATGCGCGTAGTTCTCGATCTGCATGCCGGCGAAATCCGAGTTCGGCACCGAGATGATCGTGCGGTCGAGCGACCGGATGCGCGTCGAGCGCATGCCGATATGCTCGATCGTGCCGGACTGGTCGCCGAACTTGCAGAAGTCGCCGACGCTGACCGGCCGGTCGGCATAGAGCGTCAGGCCGGAGAGGAAGTTTTGCAGCGTCGGCTGCGCCGCCAGCGCCACCGCCAGACCGCCGATGCCGAGACCGGCAATGACGCCTTCGTAGGGAATGGCGAGCACTTCGGCCAACAGCAGGAAGGCGACGACCAGGACGGCGACGCGCGCCACGCCGGTGGACAGCGAAATCAGCGTGTCGTGATAGCCGGGCACCTGCCACAGTCCGCGATAGTGTTCGGCGACCTTGCCGATCAGGTGCCAGACCACCGGCACGGCGCCGATCACGATCAGGCTCCAGGCTATTGCCTTGACCGGGGCCGCGACCACCTGCGGCAGACCGAGCGGGCGCAGCGTCAACAGCAGGAAGAAGCCAAGCACGATCGAGCGCACCGCCCATTCGACGATGCGGAAAAAAGCCGGGCTGTCCGTCCTCCGTACAAACAAGGAAATCAGCGCATTGGCGATGAAGCCGAAGACGATGCCGGCCAGTGCGGCAAGGCCGAGCATCCACCATTGCCAGTGCTCCATCGGACCGGCGCGGGTAAGCAGGCCGGGGCTGATCTGACGGGCAAGGCCACGGGCGATGAAAAACGGGTCGGTGCTGGCGAAGGCGGCGAATTCCGGCGCCACCGGCACGTCTTCAACGTCGGCATAGAGCGTGCGGATGTGGGCGAGCGTCTCGGGCGTGAACTGCCAGATCTTGCCCTTCTCAGTCTCGACCGGGCCGATGACGATGTTGCCGGCGGGATGCTCGAAATAGACGAAGGGGGTGTTGCTCTTCGGATCGTCCGGGATCTCCTGCCAGTAGACGTAGCCGATACGGTCGATCACCTTTTTGAGATAGCGCTCGAGCAGGAACGCCTCGTCGCCGCGCACCGCCGGAGTGTAGTTGCGCAGGTCGAGCGCCGCCTGTGCCGGATCGCCGGCCTCGGTGAGGCCGCTCAACAGCACCTTGAACGTATCGCGCGGCGAGGCAAGCTTGCTCGGATCGTCGACCATGTCGACGGCCTCGCCGCGCGCTTCCTGGAATCTTGCCGCAAAAAAGGGGGTCATTCTATTGCCCTTCTTCTGCCGGCGATACTGCTGGGCCGGCCAGAGAAGGTTATTCCGCTTGAAGATGAATATTCTGTTTCAGGCGACGCTGGTGATGCCGGTCAATCGTAGGTCAGGTCCGTCGCCTTGCCGGCGAACACGCGGTAGGCAAAGAACGAATAGAAGATGATGATCGGCAGCACGACCACCGTGCCGACCAGGATGACGGCCAAGCTTTCGGGTGCCGAAGCAGCCTGCCAGATGGTCAGCCGGTCGGGCACCACGAAGGGGTAGAACGACCAGGCGAGCCCGGCAAAGCCGAGCGTGAAGATCGCGGCCAATGTCAGGAACGGGAGCAGCGCGTGGCGGTCGTCGGGCTTCGGCAGATGAAAAGTCTGGCGCCACAGCCACAGGAACAGCACTGCCGACAGGATTGGCAACGGCGACAAATAGAGCATGGCCGGCCAGACGAACCATTTGTCGAAGATGCGCGCGCTGGCAAAGGGCGTGGCCAGCGATACCGCAACCATGCCGAGCGCGGCCAGCACCAACGCCGTGCGCAGCCACAGCACCGCCTTCTTCTGCAAGTCGCCTTCCGTCTTGTAGATGACCCAGGCCGCGCCCATCGCCGCATAGGCGGCGGCAAGGCAGAGTGCCACCAGCGTGCCGAAGGCGATGCCGCCAGGGCCGACGTCGAGGCCGAGCACATAGACGCCGAGCATATAGCCTTGCGCCAGCGAAGCGATGACCGAGCCGAGGAAGAAGATGCGGTTCCAGCGATGCTTCCTGCCGGCCGGCACCTTGGCGCGGAAATCGAAGGCAACGCCGCGCAGGATCAAGCCGACCAGCAGCACGAAGACAGGAATATAGAGCGCGGTCAGGATGGTGCCGTGCGCCAGCGGGAAGGCGACCAGCAGCAGGCCGACGGCCAGCACCAGCCAGGTCTCGTTGGCGTCCCAGAACGGGCCGATGGCGGCGATCATTGTATCCTGCTCGGTATCTTCGGCTGCGGCGAACAGGATGCCGATGCCGAGATCGAAGCCGTCGAGGATGACGTAGATCAGGATGGCGAGGCCCATCAGGCCGGCGAAGATCAAAGGCAACAGGGTCGGCCAGTCGAAGCTCATGATGTTTCTCCTGGTTGCGCAACCGGCTGCGACAGCGGCCTGTTCATGACGCCCGGCAGCGGCGAGGTGTCACCCTCCTTCGCCGCCTTCAGCGCCAGATGCACCAAGACGCCTAGATAGGCGATCAGCAGCAGCAAGTAGAGGATGAGATAGACCGCAAGCGACAGCGCGACATGGCTGCCGGCGACCGGGCCGACAGCATCGGCGGTACGCAGCACGCCGGTGACCAGCCAGGGCTGGCGGCCGATCTCAGTGGTGTACCAGCCGGCCAGCGTCGCCAACCAGCCAGACAGCGCCATCGGCACCATGACAAGCGCCAGCGGCTTAGGCAGACTGTGGCGACGCTTGAGGAAGAAGGCCGCCGACCAGGAGACGACGAGCATCAAGAGGCCGGTGCCGACCATGATGCGAAAGCCCCAGAACACAGGAAACACCGGGGGGTGGTTGCCGGCATAGTCGTTCAGCCCCGGCACGACGCCGCCGGCGCTGTGCCTGAGGATGAGGCTGGCGCCGTCGGGAATGGTGAGCTCGAACCTGTTCTCCTTGGCCGCTTCGTCGGGAAGCGCAAAGAGCACCAGCGGTACGTTGGGGCCAGTATTCCAGTTGGCCTCCATGGCGGCGATCTTCTGCGGCTGATGCTCCAGCGTGTTGAGGCCGTGCTGGTCGCCGGCAAAGATCTGGATCGGGATCAGGATCGCGGCGGCGAAGACGCCAGTGCGCAGCGCCTTCCACATCGATTCCGAGCGATCGCCGTAGAGATAGCGCAGCGCCGACAGGCCGGCGATGAGAAAGGAGACGGTCAGCCCCGAAGCAAGCAGCATGTGGACGAGCCGGTAGGGCATGGATGGGTTGAAGATAATGGCCCACCAGTCGGTAGCGTGCGCAACACCATCGCGCATTTCGAAGCCGGCCGGCGTCTGCATCCACGAATTGAGCGCGATGATCCAGAAGGCAGATAGGGTGGTGCCGCCGGCCACCAGCACCGTCGCCAGCGTGTGGACGCGGTTTGAGACGCGACGGAAGCCGAACAGCATGATGCCGAGGAATGCTGCCTCGAGGAAGAAGGCGGTCAGGATCTCGTAAGCCAGCAGCGGGCCGGCGATGTTGCCGACCGTCTCCATGTAACCCGGCCAGTTGGTGCCGAACTGGAAGCTCATTGTGACGCCGGAAACGACGCCCATGGCGAAGGACAGCGCGAACACCTTCACCCAGGTGAAATAGGCGCGCATCCAGGCGGAATCGCCCGTCGCGTTATAGCGGAGCTTGAAGAACAGCAGCACCCAACCGAGCGCGATGGTGATCGCCGGAAACAGGATATGAAACGAGATGTTCGCGCCGAACTGTATGCGCGACAGGATGAGCGGGTCCATGGCGGCTCCGGCTGCTGCTTGCTTGTAGAAGGATAGGCTGGATGCGCCGGACGGTCAAAGCGGCGTCCCGCCGCGAGGCGGAACGCCGCAGTGCCGTTTAATCTGCTTTTGCGTGGAATTTGGCTGGACGACCAAGCAAGTGTTGCCTATTCCGGCGAACCTCGGTGTCCAGAACTGTCAGGAGCGCCATTGACATCCGGATTTGCGCACCGACATTCAGCGGATTAAATCAACAACTCTGTTTCAAGCAGCCGTTTTCAGCCATGCAGCCGATCATTTCGATTTCCGGGGTCACCAAGACCTATGCCACCGGCTTCAAGGCGTTGAAGGAGATCAATCTCGATATCGTGCGCGGCGAGATATTTGCGCTGCTCGGGCCGAACGGCGCCGGCAAGACGACGCTGATCTCGATCGTCTGCGGCATCGTCAATCGCTCGTCGGGCAGCGTCACGGTCGACGGCCATGACATCAACCGCGACTACCGCGCCGCGCGCGGCCTGATCGGGCTGGTGCCGCAGGAACTGACCATCGACGCCTTCGAGAGCGTGTGGGCGACGGTCAATTACAGCCGCGGCCTGTTCGGCAAGCCGGCGAACCCCGCCTTTGTCGAGAAGGTGCTGCGGGATCTCTCGCTGTGGGACAAGAAGGACGCAAAGGCGATCACGCTGTCCGGCGGCATGAAGCGCCGGCTGATGATCGCCAAGGCGCTGTCGCACGAGCCGCGCATCCTGTTCCTCGACGAACCGACAGCAGGCGTCGATGTCGAGCTGCGCAAGGACATGTGGGCGATGGTGCGCCGGCTGCGCGAGGACGGCGTCACCATCATCCTGACCACGCATTACATCGAGGAAGCCGAGGCGATGGCCGACCGCGTCGGCGTGATCAACCGCGGCGAGATCGTGCTGGTCGAGGACAAGGCCGAGTTGATGCGCAAGCTTGGCCGCAAACGGCTTGTGCTGGAACTGCGCAGTCCGCTGGCCACCGTTCCCGACGCATTTTCGCGCTATGCGCTGGAGCTTTCGCCGGATGGCGGACAGCTGACTTATACTTATGACAACCAGAGCGAACGGCCGGGCGTCGCCTCGCTGATCCGCGAGCTCGAGGCGGCCGGTATCCAGTTCCGCGACATCGACACGGAAAACAGCTCGCTCGAGGAGATCTTCGTCAATCTGGTGAGGAAACAGGCATGAACCTGCGCGCGGCCATGAATCTTCATGCAGTATGGGCGATCTATCGGGTGGAGATGGCGCGCGCCCTTCGCACGGTGCTGCAGAGCATCGTTTCGCCGGTCATTTCGACGTCGCTCTATTTCGTCGTCTTCGGTTCGGCCATCGGTTCACGCATCACCGAGATCGACGGCATCAGCTACGGCGCCTTCATCGTGCCGGGGCTGATCATGCTGTCGCTGCTGACGCAGTCGATCTCCAACGCCTCTTTCGCCATCTATTTTCCGAAATTCGTCGGCTCGATCTACGAATTGCTGTCGGCGCCGGTGTCCTATCTGGAGATTGTCATCGCCTATGTCGGCGGTGCTGCGACAAAGTCGATCGTGCTTGGCTTGATCATCCTGGCGACGGCCTCGCTGTTCGTGCCGCTGACGATCGAGCATCCGTTCTGGATGCTCGCCTTCCTAGTGCTCACGGCGGTGACCTTCAGCCTGTTCGGCTTCATCATCGGCATCTGGGCGAAGAGTTTCGAGCAGCTGCAGCTGGTGCCGCTGCTGATCATCACGCCGCTGACCTTCCTCGGCGGCAGCTTCTATTCGATCAACATGCTGCCCGGCATCTGGCGCACGGTGACGCTGTTCAACCCGGTCGTCTACCTGGTCAGTGGGTTCCGCTGGAGCTTCTACGGCAAGTCCGACGTCTCGGTCGGCGTCAGCCTCGGCATGACGGTGATCTTCCTGCTCGTCTGCATAGCAATCGTCGCCTGGATCTTCAGGACCGGCTACCGGCTGCGCAACTGATCGACTGGCCTTGCCAGGCAAAGCAGCCCCAGCATTTCGAGCAACGTTTCCAGGCGGAAAAGCGGTATAGGTCAGCTCCTAGACGCAGTGGACCGCTTGAAGGCAAGCCTTGCAACGCGGCGCTTGATTTCCATGCACTGTTATATACAATGTTATTGATTTCTGCATGCGATGGGCTGACCTATGGAAGACGTCATACGATCGCTTGGCTTCCTGTGCCTGGGCAGCAGGTTGAAGCGTATAGGCGAGCAACTGCAAGCGGATGCGCAGCGCCTGCTCGACCGGCTGGACGTCCCGGTTCAGGCGAGCCAATACCCGCTGCTAGCCGCGCTCGACAGGCTGGGCCCGCTGCCTGTCGGGGAACTGGCGCAATCCCTTGGGATCGCGCAGCCAGGTGTAACGCGGAGCGTGTCGCTTCTGGCCGAATTGGGATTGCTCGAGGTCAATCAGTCGAACGATGACCAGCGGCGCAGGATCGTCTCCCTCTCGGGGGACGGTCGGCGGCTGGTCGATGTCGCAAAGCGCGACGTCTGGCCGCGCATCGAGAACGCCGTCGCGGATTTGTGCGCAGATCTTTCGGGGCCGCTTCTTGATCAGCTGACCGCCATCGAGGACGGCCTCGCAGCGGCTCCTCTCGACCGTCGATTAAAAGAGCCGGAGGGTGCGGTGCAATGAGACACCTGCTTGACCGCCCTATCTGGAGCGCGCTTCGGACGCGGCATCAGGTCTTCGCGCAAGGTGACAACCTCGCCAGACGATATCGGCCGTCGATTGTTCCTTTCGCCACCACCGCCGCGGACGACCCGGAAAGCCTGCAGGCGCTCGAAAAGCTTGTCTCCTCAGGTGAGAGTGTGATCCTGCTTCAGGCCGACGCCATTGCTCTGCCCGCGGGGCTTTGTGCAACGTCTGCCGCGGCCGGGGTTCAGATGATTGCCGAGCAGCCGTTGCAAGTCGTCTCCGACCAGCGCGTGCAACGTCTGACGCGACACGATGCAGCTGAGATGCTCGCCTTGGCACTGGTCACCAAGCCAGGCCCATTCACGCTCGAAGCCTTGAGCCTGGGCGATTTTTGGGGTGTGAAAATTGAGGGCAGACTTGCGGCCATGGCCGGCGAGCGCATGAAGCAACCTGGCTATACCGAACTCAGCGGGGTGTGCTCACATCCGGAATTTCGGGGCGGTGGCCTGGGCAAGCTGCTGTCCCTATTCGTGGCAAATCAGATAGTAGCGCGCGGCGAGGTTCCATATCTCCACGCCTATGCCAGCAACGCTACGGCCATAAGATTATACGAGTCGATTGGCTTCAGGTTGCGAAGCATGATGAACGTAGCCGTGGTTCAGCGCGCCGAATAATCCGTCAGGCGCACAATGGCAGCATGGATGCATCCTGCGCATCGGAAAAGGAAGGATTTCGTATCACCGAAATCCTTCCTTGAGACTGCAAGGCCTTGCTGCGTATCAGACCGCGATCTTACCGCCGCCTTGCTTGGTGATGGCAACGACCGCTGGGCGCACCGGCATCTCCGGCTTGAAGTCGGGCCAGCGCGTCGACAGGTCCTCATAGTAGGACGGACGGCCGAACGCCTCCCAGTCCTCGCCGCCGTCGCCCGGATGCTGGACGGCAACGAAGGCGGTCTGGTCGTCCGGCGCAAATAACGGGCCGCACATTTCGGCTCCGATCGGCACACGGAAGAACAGTTTCGAGGTCGCCCGCGCCGGTCCTTCCGTATCCACCGCCCACAGACCGTCAGTGCGGCCCGTGGCCTTCGGACCCTGGCCGTCGGTGGCGACCCAGAGGCG
The DNA here is from genome assembly GCF_040321795.1 of Mesorhizobium sp. M0244. Lineage (NCBI taxonomy): Bacteria > Pseudomonadati > Pseudomonadota > Alphaproteobacteria > Hyphomicrobiales > Phyllobacteriaceae > Mesorhizobium > Mesorhizobium sp. M0244. Next base: position 21,056 of record NZ_JAMYSE010000083.1, read on the forward strand.
GCCGGCCGAATCGACCGCGCAATTGTCCGGCATGCCGAACCAGCCATTGGCGGTGGTTGCGGTCGAGAAGGTGGCGCCGACTTCGGCCACAGCGGGGTCGCCGCACTTCAGCAGGATTTCCCACTTGCCCTTTGTCGCAGTGAAATCGCCGCCATCCTCGACGATCTCGATGATATGGCCAAAGGCGTTTTCGGCGCGCGGGTTGGCGGCGTCGACCTGATCGGCCTTTCGCTTCGAATTATTGGTCAGCATGACATAGACCTTGCCGTTGGCGGCATTGGGCTGGATGTCTTCCGGGCGGTCCATCTTGGTGGCGCCGAGCAGGTCGGCGGCGCGGCGCGTCTCGATCAGCACGTCGGCCTGGCCGGCAAAGCCGTTCTCCGCCGTCAGCGGACCCTGGCCGAAGACGATCGGCAGCCATTCGACCGAACCGTTCTCGGCGAACTTGGCGACATGCAAGGTGCCGTCGTCGAGCAAATTCATGTTGGCGGCGCGCTCGTTCGGGTTGAACTTGCCGGTGGTGACGAACTTATAGACATAATCGAAGCGCTCGTCGTCGCCGAGATAGAAGACGACACGGCCATCCTTGGCGACGATCGATTCTGCGCCCTCATGCTTGAAGCGGCCCATCGCGGTGCGCTTCCTCGGCACCGAAGTCGGATCCTGGACATCGACCTCGACGATCCAGCCGAAGCGGTTCGGCTCGTTCGGCTCCTTGCCGATGTCGAAGCGGTCGTGATGCGCAGCCCATTCATAGGCGCCTTCGGGAATGCCGAGGCGCTTGTAATTGGCCGCTTCCTTGTGGCCCTGCGGCAGCTCGCCAGAGAAATAGCCGTGGATGTTCTCCTCGGCCATGACATAGGTGCCCCACGGCGTGACGCCGCCGGCGCAGTTGTTGATGGTGCCAATGATTTTCGTGCCGCTCGGGTCGGCGCTGGTCTTGACGCGGTCGTGGCCGGCGACGGGGCCGGACAGCGCGATATCGGTGTTGGAGGTAATGCGTCGGTTGAGCTTGCCGTCGCCCACGACCTGCCATTTGCCGGCTTCTTTGCGGATCTCGACAATGGTGCCGCCATGCGCGGCCATCTCGACGTCGACTTGTTCTTTGCTGAGGGCCGTCTGCTTGGCTTTGCCGTCGACGATGGTGACGAGGCCCGGAAACATCAGATGCGGATTGGTGTATTCGTGATTGACCACCAGCAGGCCGTGCTCGGCCGAGCCGTCGATCGGGATATAGCCGACATAGTCGTTGTTGTAGCCGAATTGTCTGGCCTGGGCCTCCGCCGACTGTTTTGTCGGATCGAATTCCGGCGAATCGGGGAAAAGCGGATCGCCCCAGCGCAGCAGAACATCGGCGTCGTAGCCTGGTGCGACGTGATGCTTATCGTCGATGCCGGCTTCAAGCTCGTCGAAAGCGAAGGCAGAGCCTTCGGCGGCGCGGGCGTTGTCGGCGGTGATCAGCGCCAGCGGGCTGACGGTTGCCGCTATGGCCGAGACGGCAAGCGAGCCCTTGAGGAAGCCGCGGCGCGAGAACCGCGCGGCGATGATCTCGCCCATGGTGCGGTTGTCGGAGGGATTGATGGCCGGGCCGTTGTTTTCCTCGAGCTGGCTGGTGCGGAATCGGGCGTCGGGGGAGCGATGTTCAGTCATGGGGGCTTGCCTCTGGCTTCTTGGGATGGCTGGAGCGTGGCGCTTGACTGACCGCCTATCGCCGGCAGATCACAGTTTGATGACGTTGCCGGTCAATTTCCAGCTTCAGATTTCGCGTCCGTGATCGGCCCCGCTTGACCGCGACCGGCGCTTCGGAAACAAGAGCTGCGGCAGGCGCGGAAGGACCGCATCGAGAGGAACAAAAAGTGAGTTTCTGGGGACTGGGGCAGCTCGGCGTTTCGACAGTGATCTTTCTGCTGGCGGCGACGGCGGCGAAGCAATGGGGACTGGCGCCGAGCCTCGGCAAGATGGTGCTGACGCTGGCGCTCTATTCGCTGGGCAATCTGATCATGCTGAGGCTGATCCGTGAATTCGGCATGTCGGTGTCGTTCAGCCTGTCGGCGGTGATCCAGCTGGTGTCGGTCAACGTGGTGGCGCTGGTCTTCTTCGGCGAGCGCGTCAATGCCTTGCAGGCGACCGGCATCGTGCTCGCCGTCGCAGCTGTGGCGCTGATAACGCTCGGGCCCTATCTGCAAAAGCTGTAACTGCGATCGGGCCGATGAAGAACACTGCAAGCAGGCTGCGCAACTGGCTGGAGTTCCCGGTCCTGCTGGCTGGGCTGATCATTGCCGGCGGGCTGTGGGGGTTCGAAGAGCTGATGGAAATGGCGCGGGCGACCACGCCGCATGCCTTCGACACCGAAATCCTGCTCGCCTTCCGCAAAGCCGGCCAACCCGACAATCCGATCGGACCGGCATGGCTGGAAGGGGCGATGCGCGACATCACCAGCCTCGGCAGCGCCAGCGTGCTGGTACTGATCACTGCGGCAATGATCGTCTATCTGCTCCTCATCCGCAGGCCAGGCGCGGCGCTTCTCATGTTCGTCGCGGTGGCGGGCGGCCAGGTCCTGTCAAGCGTGCTGAAATTCGACATCGACCGGCCGCGCCCCGATCTGGTCTCGCATCTCGCCGACGTGGCATCGCTTTCGTTTCCGAGCGGCCACGCCATGCTGTCGGCGGTGACATATTTGACGCTGGGCAGCATGGCGGCGCGGTTTTTGCCCGGGCGGACAACGAAAATCTACGTGCTTGGGCTGGCGGTGCTGACGGCGGTGCTCGTCGGCATCAGCCGTATCTATCTCGGCGTCCACTGGCCATCCGACGTGCTGGCCGGCTGGTGCGCCGGCTTTGCCTGGGCGATGCTGTGCTGGCTGGCGGCACGGTTCCTGCAGCGATGGCTCGGGCGGGCCGATGGCACCTGACTCAGTAAGTCAATTTGCGGTCAAATCAGCCTGTTAATCAGGCCATGGCCGCAGCCTGCCAGCAGGAAAACCATCGACAGCAAGGCTGTCGATGTCGTCAACGGTTTGAATATCTTCACCCGCTTATCCTGTTGAAGTCGTTGCCTGTGAAATCGGGATCGCAGGGCCGCCAAACGATCCCGAGTCTGTAGCATGATAGCGTATCGGCTGGCAAAGAGTGGTGCATGTCTCACATGTGCAGGATGATGCTTGAACCATTATAACAAAGGTATTATACGTGACATTGCAGACTCAGACGGGGGTTTTGGCCGATGATCACTGCCGCGCAGATGCGTGCCGCGAGGGCGCTGGCCGGCATCGACCAGAAGACGCTCGCCGAGCGCGCCGGGGTTTCGCTTCCAACCATCCAGCGCATGGAAGCGAGCGACGGCGTGGTCCGGGGCGTGGTCGATACGCTGATGAAGGTCATCCAGGCACTTGAAGAGGCCGGGGTCGAGCTGATCGGCGAGAACCAGGCGAGCGAGCGTGGCGGCAGGGGTGTTCGCCTCAGGCCTGTCACGCCGCAGAACCCGCAAGGCTGACGGTACTGCCGCATCGGCGGAAATCGAGATCGATTTTCGGATAGTCCGATGCGCGGTTCAAAAGTATTGGAGCGTACCTGTGCGCCCATTTGGACGCACGCCGCTCCAAGTCGCGACGGCGACCGCCGACAGTCTTGCCGACGATCCCGCCGCCTCCTTGGTTTCATGCGGAAGGCACTCGATGGATCAGACCCGGCGGGCAGTGCATCAACCAGCGCGGCCGACATTTTCCGAACTGTTCACGCCGAAGCTGGTGACGGTGCTGCGCGAGGGCTACACGCTCGAGCACTTCAAGGCCGATGCCATCGCCGGGCTGACCGTCGCCATTGTGGCGCTGCCGCTGTCGATGGCAATTGCCATTGCTTCAGGCGTGACGCCGGAGCGCGGGCTTTACACCTCGATCATCGGCGGCTTCCTGGTCTCGGCGCTGGGCGGCAGCCGTTTCCAGATCGGCGGCCCGGCCGGCGCCTTCATCGTGCTGGTGGCGGCGACGGTGGCGCGGGTCGGCGTCGATGGCTTGCTGCTGGCGACGATGATGGCCGGCGTTTTCCTGCTTGCCATCGGCTATCTCCGGCTTGGCACCTACATCAAGTTCATCCCCTATCCGGTGACCGTAGGCTTCACCGCCGGCATCGCCATTATCATCTTCTCTGGCCAGATCGTCGAACTGTTCGGGCTGAAGCTCGCCGGCAAGGAGCCCGGGCCGCTGGTGCCGAAGCTGATGGCGATCGGCGAGGCGGCCGGCACGATCAACATCGCCGCCACCTCGGTGGCGGCACTGACCATCATCACTATTGCGCTGTTGAAGCGATTTCGGCCGAAGTGGCCGGCGATGCTGATCGCCATCGGGCTGGCGTCACTCGTCGTGGCATTGCTCGCCCTGCCGGCCGAGACGATCGGCACGCGCTTCGGCGGCATTCCGCGCAGCCTGCAATGGCCCGCCTTTCCGCCGCTCAGCCTCGACCGGATGATCGACGTGCTGCCGGACGCCATCGCCTTTGCGCTGCTCGGGGCGATCGAATCGCTGCTCTCGGCCGTGGTCGCCGACGGCATGACCGGCAGGCGGCACCGCTCCAATTGCGAGCTGGTGGCGCAAGGCTTCGCCAATATCGCCTCCGCCTTGTTCGGCGGCATCTGCACCACCGGCACCATTGCCCGCACCGCAACCAATGTGCGGGCCGGCGCGCATGGACCGGTCTCAGGTATGATGCACTCAGCCATCCTGCTTGCGTTGATGCTGGTGGCGGCACCACTGGCCAGCTACATCCCGCTTGCAGCGCTTGCCGGCGTGCTGGCGGTGGTGTGCTGGAACATGTTCGAGAAACAGGCCTTCGCCACCTTGCTGCGCGCCTCGCGCGGTGATGCGCTGGTGCTGATGACGACGTTCCTGATCGTCATCTTCCGCGACCTGACCGAAGGCATCGTCGTCGGTTTTGCGCTGGGCTCGATCCTGTTCATTGACCGCATGGCCAAGAGCATCGCAGTGGAGGCGGACCAGTCGCTGGTGCAGGAAGACGTCGCCGACCGAGCCAGCGCCTATGATTCCAGCGAGGCGAGCGATGCCGACACCGTCGTCTACCGCATCTCGGGCGCCTTCTTCTTCGGCGCCGCCTCGACCGTCGGCACGGTACTGGACCGCATCGCCGACCAGCGCAAGAACTTCATCCTCGACTGTTCAGCGGTGCCGTTCTTCGATTCGACGGCGGCCAACGTCATCGAAGGCGCGGCCCACAAGGGGAGCCGCGCCGGCGTGCGCTTCATCATCGCCGGCGCTTCACCGCAGATACGTCGCATGCTGATCAACCACGGCCTCAAGCGGCCGCTGGTGACCTATGCCGCCTCGATCAAGGACGCGCAGGCGCAGCTGAAGAAAGCTGCGCCCGCTGCCTGAGCTGGCTGCTGGCTTAGTCGAGGCTCAACGCCGCAACTTCGCCGTCGTTCATCAGCGGCACGAAGATTGTCGACCTGCCGTCGGTGCCGATGTCGGCGCTGCCCGGCTTGAAGGTCGCAACCACCTGCGGCGTGTCTCCCGCTTTGTAGCGGTAGAGCGTGCCGGTCATATAGGCGGTGGCGTAGATGCTGCCGCTGATGGCGACGATGCCGTCGAGATTGGCGAACTTTTCGGCACCGGGCAATGGCGCAATTGCCTTGGTGGCGAGATCGACCGAGAGCAGGCCGCCCGGCTCCGCGGTGCTGAAGTCGGGCTTGATGCCCTTGCCCCAGGAGGCGACGATCAGCCGGCCGCCGTCGCAGAAGACGCCGTTCGGCGAAGCCAGTGCCGCATCCCTGACGAACAGTTCCGGCCGGTCGCCGTCGATGCGGTAGATCGCGTCGGCCAGCATGTCGGTGACGTAGACCTTGCCGGATGCATCGGCAGTCATGTCGTTGAGAAAGACGGCATTCGGCACGTCGATGGTCGAGACGAGCTTGCCGCTTTGAAGATCGACGACGCGCACATGGGTGATGTCGGCGACATAGAGTTTGCCGCCTGCAATCGCCATGCCCTTGGGCGCGTCCATGCCGTCGGTCCAGTGCTGGGTGACCATCTTGCCGTCCGTCGACAGGACCGACAGATAGCCATTGCCGTCGGCTTCGCCGGGGCTGCCGACGATGTTTGAGACAATGATGCGTTTGCCGGCAGCGTCGAGGAGCGCCGATTCAGGTTGCTCAAGGCCGGTGGCGCGCCAGAGTTCGCCGGCCTGGGCTGCAGGCGCAATCGCGGCGCCGATGGTGGCGAAGAGTATCGAAGTGATGAGGGTCCTCATGGCTGGTCTCCTGTAATGAATGGCGGAGAGCTAGGCCTTTCGATACTTTCCCGGAAGACCTATCGGGACTAGTACCGAAGGCTGATACCAAATCACGCGAAAGAGGTGCATCGCATGAACGGGCTGATCTTCGAAGCGTTGAAACGGACGTTGAAGGCCAAGGGCGTCACCTACCGCGTCCTTGCCGAGCGGATGAGCGTTTCCGAGCCGACGGTGAAGCGCATCTTCCACGAGCGCAACTGCAAGCTCGACCGGCTGGTGGAGATCTGCGCGGCAGCCGGCGTAGAGCTGGAAAATGTGCTTGGCTCGATGACCAGGGGGCCGGGACCTGCCAACCACATCGCGCCGGAAATCGAACGCAAGCTCGCCGGGCGGCCGGCGCTGCTGTTCGTTTTCGTCATGCTCTCCGAGAAATTCACCCCCGAAGGCATCATGCGCTCACAAGGATTGAGCGAGGCATCGATGTTCCTCTATCTGCGCGACCTTGAGGAACTCGGGCTGGTCGCGCTCGGTCGCGGCCTGTCGGCGAGACTGCTTGTCGAGACACCGATCCAGTGGAATTTCGACGGGCCGCTGCGGCCGCTGTTCGAGATGACCAACAAGAACTTCATCGGCTGGGCCATCACGCATCTGCAGCGCGAGGCGACATTCGTCAGCTTCTCCAGGCGGATGCGGCCGGAAACGGCGGAAATGGTCAGGCGCGAGGCGGAGGAACTGGCCGAGCGCGCCAAATTGCTTGCTCATCACGATCAGCACACGACGCCCGAGGACGGGCTGGTCGGCTACAAATGGACCTTCGCTTTCGGCGCGACGCCATTCCCGGTGATTATGCCGATCGGGCCGCATCCGCGCGACGCCGGCGCACGGACGCCCGACCGGGCGGCGGTCGCGGCCAACGGGCGACGTCCTCTGCCGGCCTAAATCGATTGCCTCCGCCTTGCCCTCGGCGCAGCGGACCCTAGAGGTTGGTCCCAAGCACCATCTAGATGTTTAGTCCCGGCGTTTGATGGGTGGGATCGAGTCGGAACCGTTCGGGCTCTTTTGCCCAAATTTTGCAGATGAACTCATAGGGTGTGAGACCC
>NZ_JAMYSE010000084.1:0-27889 GCF_040321795.1 Mesorhizobium sp. M0244
TGACCCAATCTTCCGGGTCCTTTTCGACATTTGCCGATGCCTCGATTTTTGGGTTGTGCCGGTCGACCATGCTCAATCTCCCTTGATGATCACCAAAATGAGAAATGATCGTGATTTGTTCCGCCAATTTGGTAGGTGGGGTATTCGGCTTGCGCCCCTTCTTCAACGGTGATGCAAGAAGGTGCTGCGCTTCGAGCTGATGATAAAACGTGGTCTGTCCAAACAGCCACAAGCATCAGGAAGGAAGCGCAGCATGACCAAGGGCTGTTTTCGACGAGGCCCATCCTTTATTCGCGCGACCGGCGTCGCGGCCGTGAATGTCTGAGCACAAGTTGGCCGGCTGGATTGGCCTTCAACTTCCAACCGATCGAAGACGCGGCCCAGCAGCGCCAGGCCGGAGGGACGAAAGACGTCAGCTTGCTCTGCTTTGGGACCAACTGGCATGACACCCTTGATGCAGGACCAGCCGACAGAATCGAAACTAATTGGGCGCTATTACAGGGTTCAAGCTGGAGACAGCCGATGGCCTTAGAGTCTCGTGCTCATGCCGGTTCGATATCCGTTTGGGAGAAGTCCTTGCCGATGAAAAGCAGCGGTTCGTCTGCACGCTTTGCCAAAGCATAGGAGAGGCAATCGGCAAAATTCAGCGCCGCCGGGTGATGGCCCTTGCCGTAGGTCAGCCAACCCTGGGTCGCAAGATCAACCAATTCGGAGTCGACAGGAATGATGTCGGCCTCGACTTTGCGCAGCCAAAGATCGATCTCGGCCAACGCGTGTTCGCCGCGCCTGCTGACCAGCACCATGCGTGCCTCGAGCACGCAGGTTGCCGGGATCAGACGGATTGGGTCGGAGACCAGCGCTCGTTCCAGCCTTGCTGCCTCAGGCTCGCTCCGAAGGATCGCTACAACAGCTGAGGTATCGATCACCATCAGTTAGGGATTCCATGCTCGTCATACCCGATGATCTCCTCGTCGCTGCGACTATCCAGTTCAGGCAATCGTGCCACTCTTTCTCGGATGGCGCGCAATTCTGCCAGCAAACGCTCCTGAGCGGTCTCTCCAAAGCCCAAGCGGTGCAAGCGCTCGCTAAGGGCCTGATGAATGGCTGCTGTCTTACTGATACCCTGGCGGCGTGCGAGTTCATCGGCGAGAGCAACGGTGGCTGGATTTTTGATGTTCAGGGACACGACAAACTCCAAAAATCTACCTTTCTGGCAATTTCTACCACAGTTCTCTAGGCTCTTCAACATACCTGCCAGCCTCGCCTACACCCGCGCCGGATTGACCACGACAATCGCCAGGCCGACGCCTGCCAAGCGGCGACCGCCAGTCTCCCGAAGCTGCCTGTCGACTCCAATCCGACAACGGCCGGCGAGGAACTCTACCGGGCCGCAGTAAAGGGCGTTCCGGCAGCGGTCCATGGAGGGTGAAAGCAGTCCCTTCATCCTGTCAGACGCACCTAACGAGCCGCTGATCCTCCGTCGCGATGCCACCCCTTGAATATAGCCGCCTGCTGGAGCGGCGATGGCCAGTCAGGCACCGGGTTGCTGAGCTATCGCGGTCGCGGCACCGCATTTCGCAAGTCTCTGCACGTCATGCCACGATCGCCGGTTTTGCTTGTTGCAAGGCCGGCGCTCCTGCCTTTTCTAATTGTCCCCGACCGCGGCACGAACCAATTCGCGGTAAGAAACGGGGACCATCGTGGCGATCAACCATAATGGCAGCAAGAGAGCGGTATCGCGCGGCGCGCGTATGCTGCGCACCGCTCTCGGCCCGGCCATCGCAGGCTTTCTTGACGATCCGGCCATCGTCGAGGTGATGCTGAATCCTGATGGTCGCCTGTGGGTTGATCGTCTTAGCGAAGGACTAGTCGCAAGCAATGAAACCCTGATCGCGGCCGACGGCGAGCGGATCGTCAGGCTGGTCGCGCACCATGTCGGCGCGGAGGTGCATTCGGACTCGCCGCGTGTTTCGGCCGAACTGCCCGACACCGGCGAACGGTTCGAGGGTCTGTTGCCGCCTGTCGTTACGGCGCCAACCTTCGCCATCCGCAAGCCGGCAGTCGCGGTGTTTACGCTTCAAGACTATGTCGCTGCCGGCATCATGACCGAAGGCCAGGCTGACGTCCTGCAGCTTGCCGTGGGGACACGCAAGAACGTGCTGGTGGCCGGCGGCACGTCGACCGGCAAGACGACGCTGGTCAACGCGTTGCTGGCGGAGGTGGCCAGGACCGCCGAGCGCGTCGTGCTGATCGAGGATACGCGCGAGCTGCAGTGTGCAGCGCCCAATCTTGTGGCGCTGCGCACAAAGGATGGTGTCGCCTCGCTTTCCGATCTGGTGAAGTCGGCGTTGCGGCTTCGGCCCGACCGCATCCCCATCGGTGAGGTCCGTGGCGCAGAAGCGCTCGATCTGTTGAAGGCTTGGGGCACCGGCCATCCCGGCGGCATCGGCACGATTCACGCCAGTTCGGCCATTGGCGCACTGCGGCGGCTGGAGCAGCTCGTGCAGGAGGCCGTCGTTGCGGTTCCGCGCACGCTGATTGCCGAAACCATCGACCTGATTGCGGTCCTCGCTGGCCGCGGCTCTGCGCGCCGGCTTGTCGAGATCGCCTTGGTCGACGGGCTCGATCCGGCCACCGGCGACTACCGCACCCTCGAAGAATCTCGAGACCACATCGACCGCGAATTTCCACTCTCCCATGGAGCTTCAGAATGACCCCGATCCGCTTCACCTCATCGGCAATCCATAAACTTGCCGTGGAGCTGCCGTTGGCTGCGGCAGCTGCTACGATCATAACGATCACGCCTGCTCATGCTGCCGGCTCTTCCATGCCCTGGGAGGAGCCGCTTCAGCAAATCCTCGAATCGATCGAGGGGCCAGTCGCCAAGATCGTGGCGGTGATCATCATCATCGTCACCGGCCTTTCGCTCGCCTTCGGCGACACGTCGGGCGGATTTCGCCGGCTGATTCAGATCGTGTTCGGGCTGTCGATCGCTTTCGCGGCAAGTTCGTTCTTCCTGTCCTTCTTCTCCTTCGGCGGCGGAGCGCTGATCTGATGGAGGAGGAAGTCCGTGGCTTTTTCGCGCCGGTGCATCGCGCGCTCACCGAACCGATCCTGCTCGGCGGCGCGCCGCGTGCGGTCGCCATCGCCAACGGCACGCTGGCCGGCGCGGTCGGATTGGGACTTCGTTTGTGGATCGCTGGTCTCGTTATCTGGGCGATCGGACATATCGCAGCCGTCTGGGCGGCAAAGCGCGATGCACAGTTCGTCGACGTGGTTCGCCGGCACCTGCGCTATCCCGTGCATTTCGGCTGCTGAGGTTTTTCGCCATGATGAACCTCGCGGAATATCGAAAGAAGAGCGCCAGCCTCGTCGACTATCTGCCTTGGGCCGCCCTGGTGGCGCCGGGCGTGGTGCTCAACAAGGACGGCAGTTTTCAAAGAACGGCGCGTTTTCGCGGGCCGGACCTGGACTCCGCCACGCCGGCGGAGCTGGTCGGAACAACCGCACGGCTCAACGGCGCGCTGCGCCGGCTCGGCTCCGGCTGGGCAATTTTTGTCGAAGCGCAGCGCAATTCCGCCAGCGGCTACCCCGACAGCCGGTTCCCGGATTGCGCATCGGCGCTTCTCGAAATCGAGCGTCGCGAACAGTTCGAAGAGTCCGGCGTGCTGTTTGAAAGCAGCTACTTTCTTACCTTCGTGTGGCTGCCTCCGGCCGAGGAAGTGTCGCGAATGGAGAGCTGGCTCTACGAAGGCCGGGAAAAGACCGGTGTCGATCCGTGGGAGCTCCTGAAGAGTTTTGTCGATCGCACCGACCGCGTGCTCAACCTCATCGAAGGTTTCGTTCCCGAAGCTGACTGGCTCGATGATGGCGAGACGCTGAGTTACCTGCACTCCACCATTTCGACCAAGCGGCATCGCGTTCGTGTCCCAGAAACGCCGATACATCTCGATGGGCTATTGGTCGATCAGCCGTTGGCCGGCGGGTTAGAGCCGAGGCTTGGCGAAGCGCATCTGCGCACGCTCACCATCACCGGGTTCCCGACCATGACCTTCCCGGGGATTCTCGACGACCTCAATCGGCTTGCTTTCCCCTATCGCTGGTCGACGCGGGCGATCATGCTCGACAAGACCGACGCGACGAAGCTGGTGACGAAGATCCGTCGCCAGTGGTTCGCCAAACGCAAATCGATCGCCGCAATCTTGAAGGAGGTGATGACCAACGAGGCGTCAGTCCTCGTTGATACCGACGCGGCCAATAAGGCGGCCGATGCGGACGCGGCCCTGCAGGATCTCGGTTCAGATCAGATCGGCGAGGCTTACATCACCGCCACCACAACGGTTTGGGATGCCGATCCGTCAATCGCCGACGAAAAGCTGCGTCTGGTCGAAAAGGTCATTCTGGGCAGGGACTTCACTTGCATCGCCGAAGGCGTCAACGCCGTCGAGGCTTGGCTCGGCAGCATCCCTGGCCACGTCTACGCCAATGTCCGCCAGCCGCCGATCTCGACTCTGAACCTCGCCCACATGATTCCACTTTCGGCGGTCTGGGCTGGACCGACTGAGGACGAGCATTTTGGCGCACCGCCGCTTTTCTTCGCCAGAACGGAAGGCGCCACACCGTTCCGGTTCAGCCTTCACGTGGGCGATGTCGGCCACACCCTCGTCATCGGCCCGACCGGTGCCGGCAAGTCGGTCCTGTTGGCGATGATCGCCCTTCAGTTCCGGCGTTACGAGCACAGCCAGCTTTTTGCCTTCGACTTCGGCGGCTCAATCCGCGCGGCCATGCTCGCCATGGATGGCGATTGGCATGATCTCGGAAGCAATGCCGGAAGTGGGCAGGGGCCCGACGATCCGTTGCCCTTGCTCACTTTGGCCGATCTGTCGGGCGACGCTCACACCGTTTCGCTACAGCCGCTCGCCCGCATCCATCATACGCCAGAGCGAGCCTGGGCGGCCGACTGGCTTGTCGACATTCTTCTGCGCGAAGGCGTGCCCATCACACCGCTGGTCAAGGATCATCTGTGGTCGGCGCTGACGTCGCTGGCCTCTGCACCCGTCCAGGAGCGGACGCTGACTGGCTTGGCCGTGCTGCTGCAGTCGTCGCCGTTGAAACAGGCGCTCCGTCCTTATTGCATCGGTGGCCCCTATGGCGGGCTGCTCGATGCCGAGCACGAGCGGCTGGGCGAAGCTTCGGTCCAGGCGTTCGAAACCGAAGGCCTGATCGGCACCGGTGCTGCGCCCGCCGTGCTTGCCTATCTGTTCCACCGCATCGAGCAGAGGATGGACGGCCGGCCAACACTGCTGCTCATCGACGAGGGCTGGCTGGCGCTCGACGATGGCGGTTTCGCTGACCAGCTGCGCGAATGGTTGAAGACGCTTAGGAAGAAGAACGCCAGCGTCATCTTCGCCACCCAGTCGCTTTCGGACATCAACGGATCGCCAATCGCACCCGCCATCGTCGAAAGCTGCCCGACGCGGCTGTTCTTGCCGAACGAGCGCGCCATCGAGCTGCAGATCACCGAAATTTACCGACGCTTTGGTCTTAACGATCGCCAGATCGAGATCGTCGCCCGAGCGACACCGAAGCGCGACTATTACTGTCAGAGCCGCCGCGGCAACCGCCTGTTCGAGCTTGGCCTCGGTCCGATCGCGCTCGCGCTCTGCGCCGCGTCATCCAAGTCAGACCAGGCCGCGATCGACCGGATAGTCGCCGAGGCCGGCCGAGACCATTTCCTCGAGGCCTGGCTTACGAACCGCGGTCTCTCCTGGGCGGCAGACCTCATTCCCAATCTCACTGACGTGATCGACCAATCCACAAAGGAGCTTTCCTCATGAATTCCGTTCTTGCAGGTCGCCGTATCCGTCGCATGGCGGCAGCCGGCGCAATCGTCGTCGCGACGGCGCTGTCATCGGCACCAGCATCGGCACTGATCGTGTTCGACCCAAAGAACTACGCCGAGAACCTGCTTTCGGCATCGCGTGCCCTGGAGCAGATCCACAACCAGATCACCTCGCTTCAGAACGAAGCGCAGATGCTGATCAACCAGGCGAAGAATCTCACTTCGCTGCCGACCTCGCTGCTTGGCCAGATTGACGCCAATTTTTCCGAGATGAAGAGCCTGCTCGGCGAGGCCGACAAGCTGGCCTACAGCGTCCAGGACATCGAGAGCCAGTTTACCTCCGCTTACGAAAATTTCGGTTCGGATCTGTCGAGCCAGCAGCTTGTCGACGGCGCGCGTCAACGCTGGCAGACCTCGGTGTCGGCCTTCGAGCATTCGCTGAAAACCGGCGCCGTCGCGGTCGACAACATCGCGGGGACACAAGAGCAGACGAGTGCGCTGGTCGGTGCCAGCCAGTCCGCTGTCGGCGTGCTTCAGGCAACGCAGGCCGGCAACCAGCTCCTCGCCGTGCAAGCCAAGCAAGTTGCCGATCTCACTGCGATGCTGGCCGCACAAGGACGAGCCGAAGCCCTTGAGCAGGCGAGGCGGGCGGCCGCGCAGGAGCAGGCACGCGAACAGTTCAGCCGTTTCATGACGGGCAGCAGCTACAGCCCGTCATCCGTAAAAATGTTCCACGACTGAGGCGAGAGTCGCATGGATCTCAAGATCGCCGCCCGGATAACAGCCGTTCTTGCCCTTGGCGCCGCCATGACCGCCGCCTCCATGGCGCTGCGCGGCGACGGCTCGCAGGACGCGTCCTCCCCGCGCTCCGCACATCCGGGCGGCGAGCCGGCTGGGGTCGAGCTTGCGCGATGCCGGGCCATCGGCATGGCGGCCGTTGATGACAAAGCCTGCAGGAAAGCCTGGGCGCAAAGCCGCCGACGCTTCCTGCAACCATCCCGCCCCATCGCGCCAAACGCGGCTCCGTGGATCGAGAAGGACCAGAGCCGAATGCTGCCGCTCCAACCGCCAACTCCGCCTCGCGCGGAAGACCGGCCCCATCCCGAAGCGGTGGCGCCATGAACGACACCGGCGTGATCGATCGCTTCCTGGAGACCTTTACCCGCTATATCGACTCTGGCTTCGGGCTCCTCGGCGGCGAGGTGGCATTCCTCACCTCCACTCTGATCGTCATCGACATCACGATTGCCGGCCTGTTCTGGGCTTGGGGTGCGGATGAGGACGTCCTGCACCGACTGGTGAAAAAGACGCTCTATATCGGCTTCTTTGCCTTCATCATCGGCAACTTCAATCGTCTGGCCGGGGTCGTCTTCGAGAGCTTTTCCGGGCTCGGTCTGAAGGCGGGAGGTTCGGCACTTTCGGGCGCCGCACTGCTGCAGCCGGGCCGCGTCGCGCAGGTCGGCGTCGATGCCGGTAATCCAATCCTCGAAGCCGCCAGCCAGTTGATGGGCTACGTCTCGTTCTTCGAGAATTTTGTTCAGATTGCGGTCCTGATGATCGCCTGGGCGATCGTGCTGATTGCGTTCTTTGTTCTCGCCGTGCAGATCTTCGTCACGCTGGTCGAATTCAAGCTGACGACGCTTGCCGGCTTCGTGCTGATCCCTTTTGCGCTGTTCAACCGGACCGCCTTCCTCGCTGAAAAAGTGCTCGGCAACATCGTTGCCTCCGGCGTGAAAATCCTGGTGCTCGCCGTCATCGTCGGCATCGGCTCGGGCCTCTTCGGCGAGTTCACTCAAGGCTTTGGTGCCGAACAACCGACGATCACCGATGCGCTGTCGCTTGTCCTGGGCGCTCTCTCGCTAATGGGGCTGTCGATCTTCGGTCCCGGCATCGCGACGGGGCTGATTTCTGGTGCTCCGCAACTGGGCGCAGGTGCCGCCGTTGGCACGAGCCTCGCCGTTGGTGGCCTTGGCGTAGCCGGCGCGGTGGGCGCCCGCGCGGCAATAGGCGGCGCAGCAGGCGGGCTCAGTGCAGGCGGGCGCATGTCGGCAGCCGCCGCACGGGGTGGCGCGCATCTGGCCGGCAGCACTTCGGCCGCCTGGGAACTTGCCGCAGCCACATCTGGAAGAGGTGGCGCAGGCTCAATCGCCGCCGGCATGGCGGGTGTCGCAAGGGCTGGTGCCAGCGCTGCCGTTCAACCCGTCAAACAGGCAATGTCGCGCGCCGCGTCAGCCCTGTCCGATAGCTACGAGGCCGGCCGCTTGGCAGCTTGGGCTGCGACGAGTGGAGAGCGCTCGTCGGGAACGGCTTCCTCCGGTGACTGGCCGACCACCGAAACCAGTGCCGACTCCCCGCCCGCATGGGCAAAACGCATGAAGCGCGGCCAGGCTATGAGCCATGGCGCCAGCGTCGCCGCGCACTCGGTCCACTCCAGCGACGATGGCGGCGGCTCAATGAATGTTTCCCTCGACCAGGACGACCGCCAATGACCCCCTTTAGACGCCCTTTCGTTCGTTACGGAAAAACGCTTCACCCCGAGACGCCATATCAGCGTGCAGCCCAGATTTGGGACGAGCGCATCGGCTCGGCTCGCGTCCAGGCGAAAAACTGGCGGCTGATGGCCTTCGGCTCGCTCGTCTTGGCCGGCGGTTTTGCATCCGCATTGGTCTGGCAGTCGACGCGCGGCTCAGTGGTTCCCTGGGTGGTGGAGGTCGACAAGTTCGGCGAAGCGCAGGTTGTCGCTCCGGCCGTTGCCGACTATCGGCCGACCGATCCGCAGATCGCCTGGCATCTGGCCCGCTTCATCGAACAGGTCAGAAGCATTCCGGCCGACCCGGTCATCGTCCGCCAAAACTGGCTGCGCGCCTACGACTACACCACAGATCGCGGCGCCATTTCCCTCAATGATTACGCTCGCTTGAACGACCCTTTTGCCAAAGTGGGCAAACTCCAGATCGCCATTGAGGTTTCCAGCGTCATCCGTGCTTCGCCGGATTCCTTCCGCGTTGCCTGGGTCGAGCGCCGCTACGAGAATGGCAGCCTGGCCGGAACCGAGCGCTGGACCGCAATCCTCACAATCGTGATCCAGCCACCCCGCGACGCCGACCGGCTGAAAGCCAATCCCCTCGGCGTCTATGTCAACGCCATCAACTGGTCGAAGGAGCTTTCATGATGCGTGCGGCACGAACAAGAACATCGGCGAGACCGGCCATGCGCATTTCGCCCAAGGCGCGTATGCTTGCCCTGGCAATGCTGTCAGCAACGGCGCTCGCCGGCTGTGCGTCGAAGAAATACATTCCGCCGGAGATCAATTATGACGATGCGGCGCCTGCCGTGCGGAAGGTCGACCCGGCTGGTCCGGTGAGGGTGGTGGAAGTGCCGAAACTGCT
This sequence comes from Mesorhizobium sp. M0244, assembly GCF_040321795.1. NCBI lineage: Bacteria > Pseudomonadati > Pseudomonadota > Alphaproteobacteria > Hyphomicrobiales > Phyllobacteriaceae > Mesorhizobium > Mesorhizobium sp. M0244. The sequence continues at coordinate 9,232 of NZ_JAMYSE010000084.1, forward strand.
TCCACTGCCTGGTCAGTTGAAACCGGTCGAGGCCACGAAGGTGAAGCCGGAGCCAGCCGATCCGACGCAGCGGATCAGCCAGGCCAATGAGGCCGCACGCATGCAGCCGGTTCGCGACGGTTTCGTCAATGCCATCCAGCTCTATCCCTGGAGTGAGGGCGCGCTCTACCAGATCTACGCCGCACCCGGCCAGGTCACCGACATCGCCTTGCAGCCCGGCGAGCAGCTTGTCGGCTCCGGGCCAGTCGCCGCCGGTGACACAGTGCGCTGGATCATCGGCGATACGCAAAGTGGGACAGGGGAGCGCCAGCAGGTCCACATTCTTGTGAAGCCGACACGGCCAGACCTCCAGACCAACCTCGTCATCAACAGCGACCGCCGCACCTATCATCTCGAGCTCCGCTCGACCGAAAAGACCTACATGGCCTCCGTCTCCTGGCAGTATCCGCAGGACCAGCTGATTGCGCTGCGGCGCCAGAATGCGCAGGCTTCCGCCGCAAAGCCGGTCGCGACCGGCGTCGACCTCCAGAAACTGAATTTCCGCTACCGCATCGAAGGCGATGCCGCCCCCTGGCGGCCGCTTCACGCCTTCGACGACGGTGCAAAGGTCTACATCGAGTTCCCATCGGGCATAGGGCAGGGGGAAATGCCGCCGCTGTTCGTGATCGGCCCTTCGGGTGGTTCGGAACTGGTCAACTACCGCGCTCGCCAGAATTATTACATCGTTGACCGGCTGTTCGCTGCCGCGGAATTGAGGCTCGGCGACAAGACAAGCGAAAAGCGTGTCCGCATCGTGCGGACGGACGCGAAACGACGCCAGCCTGGCGCGGGGCTGTTCCGATGACCGAACCTGCAAATGCACCCAACCAGGACATTCGAGCCGAACTGCGCCTGCGGCCTGAACCGGCTAGGGTCACGCGGTTGTCGCGCAAGGTGCTGATAGACGTTGGTGGCGTTGCCGGCGCTGCGATCCTCGGCACGTTGATTTGGGCGCTCGACACTAGACGGCGCGGCACCGAACAACCGCCCGAGCTCTTCACCACTGAAAACCGCTCCACCGCCGACGGGCTGCAGACCCTGCCGAAGGATTATGCCGGGATTCCGCAGCTCGGCCCCGCGCTGCCTGGCGACCTCGGCCGGCCGATCTTGCGTGCGCAGGAGCGCGGCCAGCCGACCGGGGCGCCGAACATCAGTGGACCGCGCGCCGATCCGGAAGAACAGCGCCGCCTGGCCGAGATCGAGGCTGCCCGCGTGGCAAAACTGTTCACCAATACCAACGCGCGGTCGCATCCGGTAAGACAGGATGCAAACACGGTCGCGAACACACTGTCCAGCCCGACACCGCCGATCGGGGAGCCACCGATCGATCCAGGCCCCGCTCAAAACATGCAGGACCGCAAGCTCGCTTTCATCAATGCCGGACCGGATCGCCGCACCGTCAGCCCCGATCGGCTCGCCGAGAAGGCCTCGCCCTATGTCGTGCAGGCTGGTAGCGTCATACCGGCAGCCCTCATCACCGGCATCCGTTCCGACCTGCCCGGCGAGATCACCGCTCAAGTCACCGAGAACGTCTACGACAGCCCGACGGGATCATACCTCTTGATCCCGCAGGGCGCGCGGCTGATCGGCCAGTATGACAGCCAGGTGGCCTTCGGTCAGTCGCGCCTGCTGCTGGTCTGGAACCGGCTGATCATGCCCAACGGCACCTCGATCGTGCTGGAGCGGCAGCAGGGCGCGGGCGCTGAAGGCTTTTCCGGGCTGGAGGACGAGGTCGACCATCATTGGGGCCAGATGTTCCGGGCCGCGGCGCTGTCGACGGTGCTCGGCATTGGAGCATCGCTTGGGTCCAACGGCGATGAGAGCGACATTGCCAAAGCCGTCCGCGAAAGCGCGCAGGATTCAGCCTCCAATATCGGCCAGCAGATCGTGCGCAATCAGCTCAACGTGCAGCCGACGCTCACGGTGCGGCCCGGTTTTCCGGTTCGCGTGATCGTCAATCGCGACCTTGTTCTTGTGCCGTACGGTGCTCAGAAGGATCCGTCATGACCAAGCTGAAACTCTCCGCCATTCCCGATGACCGTCCGGTCAAGATCACCGTCGAACTGCCCGGCGCCGTTCATCGCGATCTCGTTGCCTATGCTGAATTGCTCGGCCGTGAGAGCGGCCAGACGATCGCCGATCCAGCAAAGCTGATCGCACCAATGCTGGCACGATTCATGGCTACCGACCGGGCATTCAGCCGAATGCGTTTCGATACGAAGTCAGGGTAATCACAAAGGCAGCGAACCGGCGCGATCAAGGCAGCCTGTGTTAAACCCCGGTCGCCAGTAGCTGGGTAGGCACGCCGAGCACGGGGCCAGCTTCGGCGAGCCGACGGTCGAGCGTATGCACTGTGGCACCGTGTTCCGACGCGGTGGCGAGATGAAGTGCGTCGCCCGCGCGCAGCCCTAGAGCGTACTGATCGACGAACTTAGCCGCTGCCCGGAAATGCCCGCCCGTCACCGACAACACCGTGAAACTCTCCGCGACAAGCTTATTGAACATCGCCAGCGCCTTGGCACGTTGCGCCACCGTGATCTGGCCAGTCCGCAGCTTGATTGCCATGGCGGAGGACAATTCGGTGACGGTCCAGTCGCTTATCAGCAGCTGCGCCGGATCCTGCTCTGACAGCCAGGCCTGAGCTCGCGGGCTCGCGGCCTCGTTCGAAAGCGCCGCGACAATTATCGACGTATCGAGATAAACCATCAGTAACGATCGCCGTCCCGCATCGTCCGCACCAGATCGGCAGCGTCCTGTACCTGGGGCGTCATAGCTGTGCTCAGCGCCTGAAGCATTGCCCTATCGATCGGCTTTCGTGGTTTAGCCACGGTTGTAAGCCGTGCGACCAACTTGCCGCGTCGGGTGATGTCGACTGAATCGCCAGCTTCGACCCGGTCTATGAGTTCACTGAGATGTGCCTTGGCGTCAGCCAGATTGATCGCGTTCATGCCACGCCCCCGATCATGTAAGTCACGCTCCTGACCATGTAGATGGTCATATAGCGCATCGACTTTGGCAAATCCAGCCATCTTTATTCAGCATCTCGAAGGGCGCGAGCCGCGTGGAAGGCCGGCGACATGGTCGTGGTGCGCTCGACGATCTAGGAAACTCAGACAGGTGGATTCCCTTCCAAGAACCCGCCGTTCAAGATAATGGCCATCGACATCCACCAGTTCAGGGACGGCAAGATCGCCAAGACTTGGCATATTGAGGATTGGCTAGGAGTGTCTTTTTCCAAATGGGCGCATTTGACCGTCCGGCCCTCCTTCGCAAGAACGACAATGACGAAGACAGGTTCCAGCAGGAACTCTGGCCGGCCATTGATATCGATCGTTTCTTCGGACGCGTTGTGAAACGGCGACACTGGGCCGGGTCTCCAGGACTGGTGTCTGCCCCACCGATCCGAGGCTAGGGGCGAGTATTGCGCGTGACTGTTGAGCAAAGTGACGCAGCGAGCTGGCCGCGCCTTGGGGTACATGCGAACAGCACTACCAAGATTTGGCGAGTGACAGCCAGGATCAGTCGTACGCATCATCGTCCAACTCAAAGGGTGAGGAGATGATGCGGTGGTAAAAAGGAACACGCCGAGATCCGGCCACCAGACACACTCGAGCAAGATCAACGACGAGAATGTCGCGGTGCCTCTGTCCGTAGGAGTCGGTCGGGCGCACGCCCATCACGGGGAATTCCTCCAGGGCGTTTTTGAAGGGGAAAATGGACGGCTTTGTCGCGGCCTCGTCACGCTTCCGCTCACGGCGCAAGAGTCGTTAGCGACCTTCTGGCCACATGAACAAGAGGGCATTCGGCCGCGACCTGCAAACCGGACCAAAGCAGCGCGCGCCGCGGCCCTCACGCTCGAGCATATCGGAATAGCTGGGGGAGGGGGAGAATTGACGATCGAAAGCACTATACCGATAGGGCACGGCTACGGTTCCTCGACGGCAGACGTCATTGCGTCGATCCGCGCGGTCGCGGCTGCTGCGGGCCTCGTGCTGCGCCAGTCAACGGTTGCGCGACTGGCGGTTGCCGCGGAAAGCGCGAGCGATGCCATCGCGTACTGTGATCAAGCTCTGCTCTTCGCTCACCGGGAAGGCCGTACAATCGAATACTTCGGGGGCGAGTTCCCGCCCTTTGTGGTGGTGGGTTTCAGGGATGGCAGTGCCCCGCCCATCGATACGCTGGGCATGCAACGGGCACGCTACGATAGTGAGGAAATCGGGGTCTTCCGTGTTCTGCGCGGATTGGCGTACCGCTCAATCCAGCAACAAGATCCTCGCCTGCTGGGACGTGTCGCAACCATCAGCGCCAGTATAAGTCAGAGGCATCTGCCGAAGGCAGCTTTCAACACTGTTCTGGACATAGCCAGGGAGCATGACGCATGCGGCGTGCAAGTGGCCCACAGCGGCACATTGATCGGCATCCTCCTGGATGCTGCCGCACCGCGACCAGCCATGCGCGCCGTCGAACTCGCAAGGCAGTTGAGGGGCGCGGGCTTCAAAGATGTTCATACATTTGCCCTTAACGCCGAAACGAGAGTAATCCAGTGAGCGCAGGTGAAGACTACTTACGCGCCTATGAAACACCGCGATTTGCCCAGCTCGCGCCTAACCTCAACGCCGCCTGCTTTCCCCTCATGAAGCTGATGCCCGCCCGGTTCATGGTCGACCGTGCACAAGCATCAGGACGCCTTAAGCGCGGTGGGCACATCATTGAAACGACGTCGGGCACATTCGGCCTGGCCATCGCCATGCTAGCTGCCGCCCGTGGCTATGGGCTTACGCTCGTCACGGCCTCCAGCCTCATCGACCTGAAACTCAAGAGGCGGCTGGAACACCTCGGTGCCAAAGTGATGGCCATCGATGATCCTCAGGGAGACGGCAATCAGCGTGGTCGCCTTGAGTACCTTCAGAAGACCTTGCAAGATAGCCCGGACACGTATTGGCCACGACAGTACGACAGTCCGCAAAACCGCCTTGCCTACGCGCGCCTGGCGGATCTCGTTGTTCGCTCATTCGGCCGCGTCGATTGCCTCGTCGGCTGCGTCGGCACAGGGGGATCGTTGTGTGGAACCGGAGGTTTCCTTCGTGAGCTCTTTCCAGATCTCAGGATGATTGCTGTCGATACCCACAGAAGCATGCTCTTCGGCCAGCCTGTCGGAAGGCGCATGCTGCGCGGGCTCGGCAACAGTGTTTTGCCGGACAATGTTCGACATGAGATGATCGACGATATTCACTGGGTGGGCGCCTTACCGGCTTACGCCATGGCGCATGGGCTCTTTCGCGATCACGGGCTTTTCATGGGCCCGACCAGCGGCGCCGCTGCCCTGGTCGGCGCATGGTTCGCCAAGCAAAATCCCGAAGCCTCCACCGTCGTGATAATGCCAGATGAAGGGCATCGGCATTCGGATACAGTCTACAACCCGGATTGGCTCGCCGGCTTGAAGGACTGGCCAATTTCAATTCCCCTTGAGCCAACAGTTCTCAAGCAAATTCGCCCGGCCGAGGAAACGGCATGGACGAGGTTTCCTTGGGACCGTAGAACTCTAAACGCCGTTCTCGCACAGTTTGACGGCTCGTCCCCGGCGGAACGACAGGTCTAATTCAGAATTTTGACGCGACAAGGCAGCACCGGCCAAGAGTCAGACGGGGTACATCACCCGGTGAAGAAAATCCTTTGTGCGTTCGTGCTTCGGGTGTCGAAGGAGCTCCTTGGCCGGACCTTGCTCGACGATCCGGCCGCCGTCGAGAAAGAGGACACTATCGGAAACCTCCCGGGCGAACTGAATTTCATGCGTAACGACGAGCATGGTCATGTTCTCGTCTGCGAGCGCGCGCATTACCTGCAGGACCTCGCCGACCATTTCCGGATCAAGTGCGGAGGTCGGCTCGTCGAAAAGGATGGCCTGTGGGCGCATCGCCAGGGCGCGGGCGATGGCCACGCGCTGCTGCTGGCCGCCTGACAAGGACGCGGGATAGGCATTCGTCTTGTCGGCCAAGCCGACGCGGTTGAGCAGTGCCATTGCCCGCTCGCGGACCTGTTTCCTATTTTCCTTCAGCACGTATAGGGGCCCTTCCATGACATTTTCCAGGGCGGTGCGGTGCGGAAACAGGTTGAAGCGTTGGAAGACCATTGAGACGCGGGTGCAGATGGTATGAACCTGGGGCGAGGCGGCATCCACCACGGTGCCATCGATACTGATGCGACCGCGCTGATAGTTTTCAAGCCCGTTCACACAACGCAGAAGCGTCGATTTGCCGGAACCCGACGGCCCAATCAAACACACGACCTGTACCTTGACGATCTCGGCGTTGATCCCCTTGAGAACCTCGTGGACCCCGAAGGACTTGTGCACGTCGTCGAAGATGATCATCCTGCCGCCCCAAGATAGATTTCCACTTTACGCATAAGCAGATTCAGCGGAACCGTCAGGCACAGATAGAGCAGTGCCACCAGGGTAAATACTGTCATGTTGTCGAATGTGGAGGACGCAAGCATCTTGCCCTGCATGGTCAGCTCTTGAACCGAAATCACCGACACAAGCGAGGAGTCCTTTAGCAGCATGACCATATTGTTGGCGTAAGGTGGCAGGATAATCTTGAATGCCTGCGGCAGCACAACGCGACGCATCATCAACGGGCGCTTCATCCCGATCGATTTTGCCGCTTCGATCTGACCCTTATCGACCGCCTCGATGCCAGCCCGGAAAGTTTCCCCGAGATAGCAGGAGTGAGCCAGCCCCAGCCCGATCGTGCCAGCCTGAAGGGCAGTCAGGTTGATGCCGATATCGGGCGCGACAAAGTAAATATAGAAGAGAACGACGAGGAGCGGTATGCCGCGCACGAAGTCGACAAGGAGCCGTGTCGGCACTGCGAGAGAGCGAATCCCAGACGTTCTGAACAACGCCCAGACAAGACCGAGCGCGGTCGCAAGGCACAGCGCAAAAAGGGTTATCATGACGGTCAGCCAAACGCCGTTAAGAAGAAGCGGCAGATATTCCGTTGCGTGCGCGATGAATTTGGTCATGGCCGGCTGTTATTCCTCTTGGCACGTACCCTGGCCGACAAAGCCGGTCATTCCGACGCGATCCTATGGTCCTGCCAGCCGGCGCGCGTTTCGCGGTCCATGCGCGATGGCCTTCAGAGACCATATTTGGCAAATATTCTCCTGAGTTCGCCACTTTCTTTCAACTTCGCGATGGAAGCGTTCACCTTTTCGAGAAGCAGTGGGTTTTCCTTGGCAACCGCCAACGCGACCTCGCCTTTTTTCATCGGCTGATAGCCGTCGACGAGGCGAACACCCAGTTCGGGATTCTTTGACAGCTGGTACGCGACGATTGGGGCGTCACCAAAGCCGGCCTTGATGCGACCCAGGACCACATCACGCATCATATCAGCGATCGAGTCGTAGAGTTTGACTTGGCCGAATACGCCAAGACCTTCCAGAGCGTCAGCGTAGGTTGAGCCGATCTGCGCGCCGACAGTTTCACCCCTGAGCTCTTCGAGTGTGTAGTTTTTGCTGTCACCGGCAGCAACAAACATTGCCTCGCCGTAGGCGTAAACCGGCGTGCTGAAATCAATGACCTGCTTGCGCTTGTCCGTTATGAACATACTGGCGGAGATCAGATTGATTTTGTCGGTCGTCAATGCCGGGATAAGGGCGGGAAAGGCGTTTATTTGAAAATCGGCGGTCGTACCAAGGCTCGCGGCAATCGCACTTGCCAGATCGACCATCGCGCCTGTCGGCTTTTGGGTTGCGGTGTCGACAAACGTGAACGGCACCCCGGTTGGAGTAACGCCGACTCTGAGCGTTTCCTCGGCCATTGTCTGCGTTGCCATTCCGATACCGATAGCTGCAAGCCAGCCGATGAGCGTTTTGTGAAGCATGAACATTCCCCTTACATCATGTTTGAATCGAGGTTCCGCTCGCTAAGCGGGTTGAATTTTTTTGCCTCTCCTGGATAGCTTTTAGGAAGTCGCAATACCGTCCAATGGTGGACGAGATCATCAATCGATCAGAAATCGCATCCGTTCATGATCGTCTCTATCTTCTCTTCAGGACATCTTGGTCGCGCGTCTTTCATGAGAGGGCGTGAAATAGTCACGGCCCTCGGCAAGGTATTCCCACGCTTCGGCAACTGACTGAAATGATGGTTGTGCTTTGTCCGGACCGGTCGAACGGTCCAAGTCCTTGAGGCCACTCGCTGTCACGATGGCGACGACGCTGTCCGACCGCGCGATGGTGCCTTCTCGTCTCAAGGATTCGATAGCTGCAAATGGCGTCACGGAGGCAAGCTCGGCAAAAACACCCTCGGTGGCCGCAAGCTGCTGCTGCATCGCTACCAGGCCGAAATTGCCGACCGGCATTGCCATGCCGCCAGATTCACGCAGGGCGTTGAGCGCCTGAAACGTGCTTCGTGTGGTGCCGATCGAGATGGCAAGCGTGTCGAAGCTTGCGGGAACTTCGGCAACCAGATCTCCCTTGCCGGCAAGCGCTCTGGCCAAAGATCCATGCACTTCCGCCGCCACGAGTCTCGGCAACCGATCGATCTTGCCTTGGCTAAGAAGATCCTTAAATCCAGCCCACAGCCCGGCAAGCGCGTCCCCATAGCAAACAGGCAAGGCGCACCAGTCCGGCACGGCACCGTGCATCTGGTCGACGATTTCGTAAGCCAGGGTCTTGTAGCCCTCGATCCCGACAGGATGACTGCCGACCACGGGGCTGTGAAACGGCGACGTTGCAAACCATCCGAGGCGCTCGGTACCAGCGGCAAGCAATGGCCAACGATGCGACTTGTCGGCCAGAGGCACGACCTTCGCGCCGTATTTGCGGATTTGTGCCAGCATGGCGCCGGCAGTGCCGGAGAATGTGACAACGACGCATTTCAAGCCCGCCCGTGCAGCGTAAGCGGCAAGTGAGGCCCCGGCGTTCCCGGACGAGGCCGTCGCCACGACATGTGCGCCGCTCAAACGTGCCATCGACACCGCTACGGTCGAGAAGCGGTCCTTGTGGGACCACGTAGGATTTCCGCCCTCATCCTTGATAAGAAGGTTGGGGACGCCGAGTTGCTTTCCCAGCGTCTCGGCACTTAACAGCGGCGTCAGCCCCTCGCCCAAAGAGATTGCATCGCTGAGCGCACAAGGAAGCATGTCGGCATAGCGCCAGAGCGAGGGCAGCGCGGCACCCGTTGCGGAAGAGGCCGATGTATCTCCTGATGGATCATAGACAACCTTAAGATTGGCGGGCGCCTCCGCACTACATTTCGGGCAGCCGCGTGAGTCGATCTTCATATCGATCCGGAACAAGGCGCCGCATCGAATGCAGGAAAGTCCAACCGCGCTCATGACGGCACCCGGGTGATTGGGCCTTGCGTCTCCGTCAGCCGCTCCACTCCGTCATGGCGAACAACCACCATGTCCTCCACTTGGAGTCCCCAGCGGCCGATTTCGTAGTAGGGCGTCTCCACGCACAGCACCATTCCTTCTTCAAGGACGTCTGTACTGCGCGGCGAGAGCGTTGGCGCGTCATAACCGTCAAGGCCGATGCCATGACCGACGTGATCGCGCTTGTAGTGAGCAATTCCTTCGCGCTGAACGACACCCACCACCGCCTCGAAGAGCTGTGCCGCTGCCATGCCCGGCCGGATAATGTCGCAGGCATGCTGAACTCCGCGCAGTAGCGCTTGCTGAAGCCGATGCGCCTGCGGCGGCGGATCGCCCAGCGTGGCGATGCGGGCAATGTCGGCGCGGTAGTGCCGAAACCGGCCCCCGACGTCGAAGCGGATGATTTCTCCAGCACGCAACTTGCGGTCAGAAGGCTGGACGTTCATGAGCGCGCTACGCTCGCCAAAGCCGATGCATCCCAATACGGGCAGGGCGCCTTCCTCAACCGTTTTGACATGAAAAGCGCGCGCCACGTCTGCTTCGGTAGCACCTTCTTGAGCAACCGCGAGCGCTGCTTCAATGGAGCGTTCGGCAATTTTGGCAACTTGGCCAAGCCGTTCGATTTCATCTGTCGTCTTTACTGCACGAACCTCGCGAAGCAACGCCGTGGCTGGTACCCACGACGCATTGGGAAAATGGGCTTTGAGAGCTTCGTGATATCCTGGCGCGAGTCCCGCCTCGTCAATGCCGATCCGCCCACGGGCGAGCTGGGCTTCGTCCAATGCGGCAACCAAAGCCGCGATTGCATCGCTATGTCTCGGCAGCGCCCGAAGCTGGAGGTCTTGTCTATTCGCGCGATCCGCGGCGGTCGTCGGACCGACATCGGCATAAAAGTCGCCATAGCGCCGCACCTTGCTTACCCAGAGTTCCTGATCAGCAACGAGGTCGAGGGTACTAGTGTTGGCGATGATTTCAGGCGTGCCTTTGTCAGGAGCCGGCCACACCACATAGGCCTGCGGACCACGACGGATCCATTGCGGCAGAGCCCAGAAGCCGCTCATATAGGTCACGTTTTCCGGCGCCGTCGCTATAACTGCATCAAGCCCGGCTGCCGTCATGCATCGTTTCAGGCGCGCTTCGTTAAGCAGCATGATGGGAATCCCGAGCCTGTTTTGCTTCCACAAAGCCGAGGCCGGCGGAAATGCGCGCCGCAGCCGCCATTACTGCCTCTCCAATCTCAGCGATCTCCACATGCGGTCCCACTGACCGGGGGTAGGCCACACTTATCGCGGCGATGATTGTGCCTGATGCATCGCGAAGCGGTGCGCCGACCGCAATCAGCCCGGTAAAGTTCTCGTCCAGGGATGTTGTGTAACCGATGGGCTCGGATGCTCTGATTTGAGCAACGAGCTTGTGCGGATCCGTGACGGTGCGTACGGCAACCTGCTCCAGTGGACCTCGTCCAAGAATCCCAATGACCGCCTCGCCGCTCAGCTCCATCAGGAGTGCCTTGCCCAACGCGGTGGAGTGCAAGGGGAAGGTCTCGCCAGGTGAAGAACGAATGACGACCGGACTCTTGCTTTGCACTGTCAGGAGATAAATTCCGCAGCTGCCCCGCCTGATACCGAGGAATGCGTTGAAGCAACCTTCGGCAGCCAGCGCCTGCAGTTCTATTTCAGCCAAACCAACCAGGCGGTCTCTACCCAAGACCTTCCGCGCGAGCGCCAGAACAGAGTGTCCAAGGCGGTAGCGCCGCGAGTCTGGCGACTGCTCGACATAGCCCTGCTCTGCCAGAGTGTTCAGAATTCGCTGCACGGCGGGAGCACTTTGCTCAAGCCTGCGCGCGAGTTCGCGCACCCCGACCGCCTCGTCCGCTTCCTTGAGGAGATTGAGAACCGCAAGGCCACGTTCCAATGAAAGATTTCCTGTCACCGGAGTTCCTTATTTCGGAATGGTGTTCCTTAATATGATCAGAAAAGCAGCAATGGCCGTGCCTGTCAACAACGAATGTGCACTATAGTGTGTCGTCCTAAAGTGTGCCCAGCGACGACCATGCCGTCATGGACCTACGGGTGGTTGTCGGCCTCAACGTACAGAGGATTCGGCGCGCACAGGCCCTCTCTCAAGAGGAACTGTCGTTCCGTTCAGGATTCACGCGCGCCTATCTGAGTGGTCTCGAGGCCGGCCGTCGCAATCCCACACTCCTGTCGCTCGCAAAGCTTGCCACCGCATTGAGCGTCGACATCGAGGAGCTGACGAAACGGCCCGGCAAAAACGCCCGAGCCCCAGCTGGAGATTGTACTGTGGCGCCGCGTGGGCGGCGCAAGGGAAAATCCTGATACTCTCGGCGGCCTGCTAGCCGGTGCATTATGGCGAGTTTCGACGGATGAGCTGCTCCACGTCAACTTGCAATGCCAACGCCAGTACCTCCAGCGTATCGACGGTCGGTGAGTTTTCCTCCCGCTCGAGCTTGCCGACATAGTTGCGATCAAGGCCGGCAAGGTCCGCGAGCTGCTCCTGCGACAGGCCGGTGCCCTGGCGAAGCAACCTCAGATTGCGAGCAAAAACTGACCTCAGCCTCATGCGGCGAGGCAGTCAGAACGCGCCCTTTAGTGCCACCTACTATAGTAGTCAAACGTCATGCCGCAGGTTGCGGTCGAACCTAAGTTATTTATTGTTTTCTTTGTCTCAGTACATTGAAAGGACGTACAATGGCGGCGGTTCACGGGAGCGTCTTACAGGATCAGCTAATACAAATCTTTGAAGCAACCGCGCAGATTGACCGTGCAACCAGCGCCGCCGAGATCATTCGGCAACTGCGCAAGAGCATCGAACGTCACGGCTACGCAGCCTGTCTCGTCACCGAATTGCCACGCCAGGACACCGGATCGCTGGATGGACACATCCTTGTCAACGGTTGGCCGCAGGAATGGTACGACCGCTACATGGCTGCCGGACACTATCGCCATGATCCTTGCGTTGCTTTGTGCCGAGGTGGGATCGGGCCGTTTCTTTGGAGGGATGCCCATCACGGCTTGACGAACAGCAATGCCAGGAAGGTGATGGGTGAGGCGAGAGAGTTTGGGCTTTGCGACGGGATCTGCATCCCAATCCAGGATGCGTTTGGCGATCCCGCCTGTGTAACGGTTGCTGGAAGCGAAATTGATTTGGCGCCGGCGGTGCGCTGCACCATCCATGCCCTTGCGCGCCATGCCTACTCAGCTGCCGAACGACTCGTTGGCAGCTCGCGCAGGCGGCCGAGACAAAAGCTTTCCCAACGAGAACGTGAAATCCTGCAGTGGGTCGCGGGAGGAAAGACCGCGTGGGAGGTTTCGCGAATACTTGGCATCTCGGAAAACACCGTGACTACCCACCTGCGCAACATCAAGCAGAAGCTCAGCAGCGCCAACGTCGTGCACGCGATCGTCGAGGCTTTCCGCAGGCACGAAATCGAGTTTTGATCCATCCTCAGATCTGGGTATTTCACGGGCAATCGTCGCGTGGTCGGATGGGGTTCCATCGCGAGGAACCGCAATGATTCAGGTCCATGTCGTCGACGCGTCAAACAGCTTTGCCTATCAAGAGGAGCTCGACAGTTATTTTCGCCTGCGACATGAAATCTATGTCGATGAACGTGGGTGGCACGAACTGAGGCGCCCCGACCGGCGCGAGATCGACTCGTTTGACACTTCGGACGCGGTTCATTTGCTCGGCATCCAGCCAGGGAGAGGTGTCGTTGCCGGATCGCGTTTGGTGCCGAGCCTCCGCCCACATCTGATGAGCGAAATCTTTCCGCAACTCGCCGATGATGGCGTTCCGCGGCGACCGAATGTCTTTGAATGGACCAGGTTCTTCGTGGCGCGTGATCTTCGTGAGCCGGGCCGACCTTGCCACGCAGCCGGCGTGATCTACTGCGGAATTTTGGAATTCTGCATTCAGCGACATATCAGCAATCTGACAATCGTGTGTGAGGACTACTGGTTCGACCACCTCGCATCGATTGGCTGGAGTCCAAAGCAGCTTGGGCCTTCGCTCAAACGCGATGATATGACAATGATTGGCCTGATGGTTGATGTCGGCCCCTCAGCCTTGATGGCGACGCGACAATTCTACCGGATAACGGAGCCAGTGCTTTGGACCGAAAGTGCAATCAAGCAGCTGGCTTCACCTGACACCATCCGCGGGGGCGCAGCCATCTCTATCGGCCAAAACTTTGATCAAGGTTCCACAGCGCCACTCGCGACCGGCTGAAATCATGCTCTCCCAGAACGTGCGGCGACCATGGAATTGTAGTGAATGACCTGCGCACGCGCAAACGTCATGGTTCGACCGGCAGCCGGTTCGATCGCTTGATCTGCGCAAGCGCGAAGCTGGATTCGATGGAGGCTACGCCGTCCAGCCGGGTCAGCTTTTCCTTCAGGAAGCGCTCATAGGCGTGCAGGTCGCGCACTACCACACGCAGCAGATAGTCGCGCTGGCCAGTCATCAGATAGCAATCAACCACCTCCGGCCAGCGCGCGATTGCCGCGTTGAACCGCTTCAGCTCGTTCTCGCGCTGGCGCTCCAGCTTGATTGAGGCAAACACCGAGATCGGCAAATCGACCATGTCCTGATCGATCAGGGCGGCATAGCCGGTGATCACGCCCATATCCTCCATCAGGCGGACCCGGCGGGCGCAGGGCGAGGCCGAAAGGCCGACTTGCTCGGCAAGCTGCTGCGCCGTCATCCTGCCGTCGACTTGCAGCGCGGCGATGATCTTTCGGTCGATATCGTCCAGTCGGCTTTTTGGCACGAAACGTCACTCCTGTCGTCGATGTTGGCGAAAGCAGCTAATGTAGCTGCCAAGTTCATGCAAGTTTAGCGACAATCAGCTTTTGGTCAGCTCTATGATTGCGGCGATCGAAATCGGGAGTCTTGCGGCATGGACAAACAAGAGCTGGAGGCACTTTCGACGCTGGAGAAAAAGGTGCTCTGGCTGTCGGCATGGATGATCCACAACGCCAATCATCTGCGCGAAAGCACCGACGGCCTAAAGGTCGGCGGGCACCAGGCATCCTCGGCCTCGCTGGTGACGATCATGACCGCGCTCTATTTCTCGGTGCTGAGGCCACACGACCGCGTTGCGGTGAAGCCGCATGCCTCGCCGGTATTCCACGCCATCCAGTATCTCCTTGGGAACCAGACGAGGGAGAAGCTCGAACAGTTTCGCGCCCTCGGTGGCGCGCAAAGCTATCCGTCGCGGACCAAGGACGTCGACGACGTCGATTTCTCGACCGGCTCCGTAGGGCTCGGCGTCGCGCAGACGCTGTTTGCCTCGCTTGTGCAGGATTATCTCAGCGCCCGCGACGAAAGCATGCCCGAGGGCCGCATGGTGGCGCTGATCGGCGACGCCGAGATGGACGAAGGCAACATCTTCGAGGCGCTTTTGGAAGGGTGGAAACACGGCCTGCGCAACTGCTGGTGGATCGTCGACTACAACCGACAGAGCCTCGATGCCGTGGTTCGCGAAGGCCTTTGGGAACGCTTCGAAAACATTTTCCGGAATTTCGGCTGGGACGTCGTGATCCTGAAATACGGCTCGCTGCTCGAAGCCTCCTTCACCGAACCGGGCGGCGAGGCGCTAAAGGCCTGGATCGACGCCTGCCCGAACCAGCTCTATTCGGCGCTGACCTATCAGGGCGCCTCCGCTTGGCGCAAGCGCCTGATCGCCGACATCGGTGACAAGCCGGGCCTGCAATCGCTTCTCGACCGGCGCTCCGATGCCGAGCTCGCCGCGCTGATGACCAATCTCGGCGGCCACGACCTACCATGCCTGATCGAGAGCTTCGAGACGGCACGCGGCAACGATCGGCCGACGTGCTTCATCGCATACACGATCAAGGGCTTCGGCCTGCCGCTCGCCGGCCATAAGGACAACCACGCCGGCCTGATGACCAAGGATCAGATGGCGGCCCTTCGCGCCTCGATGTCGGTCGGCGACGGGCGGGAGTGGAACGCCTTCGAGGGATTGGCTGTTGGCGATTTGGAGCTGCAACGATTCCTCGATGCCGTTCCGTTCGCGGCAAAGGGCCAGCGGCGCCGGCACGCCCAGCGCATCGTGATCCCTGATCGTCTCGTCGCGGAGGCCAAAGGCAGCGTCTCCACCCAGGTCGGCTTCGGCAGAATTCTGGACGAGATTGCGCGGGCCGGCGGGCCGCTTGCCGATGCCATCGTCACGACATCGCCCGATGTCACGGTTTCGACCAATCTCGGCCCCTGGGTCAACCGGCGCGGCCTGTTCGCGCGTCAGTCACTCGCGGACACTTTCCGCAGCGAACGCATCGCCTCGGCGCAGAAATGGGAATTCGGCACCTCCGGCCAGCACATCGAACTGGGCATCGCCGAGAACAATCTGTTCATCCTGCTGTCGGCGCTCGGGCTGTCGCATTCGATCTTCGGCAAACGGCTGCTGCCGATCGGCACGCTCTACGATCCGTTCATCCAGCGCGGCCTCGATGCGCTCAACTATGCCTGCTACCAGGATGCGCGCTTCCTCCTTGTCGCCACGCCGTCCGGGGTCACACTGGCACCGGAAGGCGGCGCGCATCAGTCGATCGCCACCCAGCTGATCGGCATGGCGCAGGACGGACTTGCCGCCTACGAGCCGGCCTTCGTCGACGAGTTGAGCGTCATCATGCGCTTTGCGCTGGATTATATGCAGCGCGACGGCGACGCCGTGCAGTCGGAGCGCACCTGGCTGCGCGACGAGACCGGCGGCTCGGTCTATCTGCGACTCTCGACGCGCCCGGTCGAGCAAATCATTCGTCCCATGACGCCACAGCTCGAGCAGGACATTGTCGATGGCGGCTATTGGCTGCGGCGTCCGGGTCCGAATGCCGAAGTGATCGTTGCCTACACCGGCACCGTCGCGCCGGAAGCCATCGAGGCGGTCGGCATGATGGCCGAGGACCGTCGCGACGTCGGTCTTCTGGCCGTGACTTCGGCCGACCGATTGAACGCAGGCTGGACAGCGGCAAGTCGCGCGCGCGAACGCGGCCTCGTCCATGCAAGGAGCCATATTGAAAGGCTGTTTGCCGATCTCCCAGCGCATTGCGCGATCGTCTCCGTCACCGACGGTCATCCGGCGGCGCTCGGCTGGCTGGGCTCGGTGTACGGCCACCGCACGCGCAGTCTCGGTGTCGAGCACTTTGGCCAGTCGGGGACGATCGGTGACCTTTACCGCCACTTCGGCATCGACGCCAATTCCATCGCCACAGCCGCCGACCGCATTGCTGATGGCCGCCCCATCCGCTACCTACACGCGCTGGATTGATGCTGTGAGTCGCCGTCCGGGATCGTCGGCGTAGCCAGCCCATCCCGTCCGCGGCGAAGCGAGGGTAACTCGCCATCTTGAAAGTCTACGCGGAGTCTGAACTGCGCCCACTCTCGAAGCGCACGGCAATGCCCGTGCGTGATGTACTTGGGGTCGACCGTTGAGAGCGGGCCGACCGATCTCCTTTTTTTGCTTAGCCAGGCGTCAGTACACCGTAGCCGGCGCTTGGAGTAATCCGGCGTCAAATAATCCTTGTTTGCAATTGCGCAAGCCGAATTTTCCAAATAGGAACGCCGGAGGTCAACAAGGGAATGATTTTGATGGACGAAGCAATTGGGCAAAGAAATGCTGATCTGCTAGCGATGACAGCAGATATCGTCGCCGCCTATGTCCAAAGCAACGCAACGCCCGTGGCGGATCTGCCGAATTTGATCGCGAGCGTTAATTCTGCGTTGTCTGGCCTGGCCAAGCTGGTCGCTGCGCCATCGCCAATACTTACGCCCGCGGTAAATCCTAAGAAGTCGATCTTTCCCGAATACATTATAAGCCTTGAGAACGGGCGCAAGTTCAAGTCGATGAAGCGCCACCTGGGCTTGCTTGGCATGACACCTGATGAGTACAGAGCCAAGTGGGGTTTGGCGTGGGACTATCCTATGGTAGCGCCCAGCTATGCGGCTCAGCGGTCTGCGCTTGCCAAAGCTGCCGGTCTCGGCCGCAAGGCGGTTGCCAAAACGCCGCCAAAGAAAGCACCAGCAAAGCGCAAGGCCAAAGCCTGACAGTGCACGACGTCCGGGCCATGCCATCAGGTCTGGATGGCTAGATGGCCTGGCTGGGAATGAGTTGCCTGGCTTCGCGGTTCAGTAAGCGCCGCTCTCGCCACAACACAAGCTTCAGCACGGCTTGCGTCTTCACGTCCTCGCATCCTGGCGGGGGCAGGAGAGGTCGATCAATGTGCGATCGACAAGTCGAGCGGATATATCGTCGCCCTCGACAGACAATCAAATCATATCGATAAAATCGCACCACATCGATACATCACGCTCTGCTCGAAGCCACAAAGCAACTGAATCCAGCAGCGCTCCGTGCTTCAAGGGCATGGGCATACGGGTGCTGGGTAAGCTAAATTTCTTCCCCGAGCAATATCCTGGCCTCCTTGGCAGCAGCGATGAACGCCTGGCGCGCTATCCTTGGTGGTTTTTCTCCACGGATTACGGCAAGGCATGCTTCGATTGCGGCGAGCCGCGACTTGCCCTCCGGCCTCGGCCAATCCCTCAGCAGAACTTCGGCCGCGTCGGATACCGACGTAACAACTCTGTCGCGATCGATCCGGCCGGGTTGAACGACGACGGGCTTTCTGAAACGTCTCGTACGCACGACAGCCTCCAAGAACAAAACATCTTAGCTTCTGCTGATCCTTTGCGCCACATCAAACGTCCGCAAGTAACAGAAGGCATCCGCTTAGCCCAGAAGCTGCCGCCGCGATGGACGCTGGCCAGTGCTTCAGCATGTCGGGCTTGGCCCGACTTTCGAAGAGCGCATCGCCAAGAGCGGCTTTACCCAATAAATGGTCCACAAATACCCAGAAGGGGTCAAAGGTGGCCTTTGGCCGAGGTCGGTTCTGAATCGAAGCCGGCTTACACCTATCACGAAGTGAACGGCAGTTTTTGCGCTTCAATGTCGGCCGCAGAGGCGGTCTTGCCTCCGCCCGAAGCAGACATTGCAGCTGACCATGCTGAAGGTCGCGCTCGCGCCACCAGCCGACCTCAGCACCTCTAGGCGCGAACGTCTGGTGTAATGCCCGAAGCGCGCGTTCGTAGGGCATCTCGCTGTTACATCGCGGTGACAAAAGCACCGTCACGGTGGCGTCAACCGGTTACACAGGGCAAGAAATATCTCCGGCCTTCTGGGGAGTGGCGTGTCAGCGTCC
>NZ_JAMYSE010000085.1:0-27362 GCF_040321795.1 Mesorhizobium sp. M0244
CTGCTCCCACGTAGGCCCTCCGTCTCTCGCGATCGGGGGGATTCTTCGCACATTCACCTCATGCCCCGCACGAGGGGAGCGGCGTGGCGCTTACCGCTCAGCTGCTGGAGGCGCTCTTTGACCCGCGGATCAGGATCGTGACTTTGACAGTCACCGAGAAGGGCTACACGGTCATCTCGGGCGGCGGCTCCGGCCACGAGCCGGCCCATGCCGGTTTTGACGGTACGACGGCTTCACTGTTGCCGGCAGCCGTCCGGTAGTTTGTTCGCGTCTGCTTGGCGAGCCTGCGTCACGCCCCGCCGTCCAGTGGGCTATCGAGTTCGTGCCTTCAAGACGCGTTAACTAGAAGCTGAACGTCTGCACGACGCGTGCCTGACATTTAGTCAAGGAACGAACACTGTCCGGTTCTGTGTAGGTTTTCGGATGCCGTTCGGCGATAGAGATAGCTCTCGGAAAGGCCGAGGCGGCGGCACGACTGGACGGCTGGTGATGAATGAAGCACGGTGCTGTCGCAGATTGCAGCCGTCGTCTTCACAACAACACGCTCCCACGACTTCAAGGTCCAGCGGTCGCCGAGTTCCAACCGCTTGCGGACCCATTGGGGTAGGATCTCGACGGCCGCCTTCAGAAGCGGCCGCTGAAGGGGTCGAGCAACTCCCGGCAAGGCGGGAACTTCTTCCATGATCTCCAGGAACTCCGACACGATCGGCGACGCGACGAGTCTTTGCCTCATTACGTCGAACAGCGCGTAAAGCTCGGCCTGAGACGTGGGCGCGCCGACCGCACCATAGAGAAGCGCCACGGGGCGAGCCTCAGCAAACATCGCGTCCCGTTCGAAAAAATGCAGACGATGCACATAGATGTGATAGGCCTCCATGAAACCAAACTCGGCCGTCGCTTGCACCCAGTCCAGCAGCTCCGGGTCGGTGGCGTGGTATGGCTCGCCTTCGCTGGTTCGACCCGAAACGCGCCCATGCATCCTGACCACATCTTCAATCATGGCCTTAGCCTTGGATCGGGGGCCATAGACCGTGACCAAAGCAGCGAGGCCCGTACGCTGCAATCGTCGGAGCGCGAGGGAGCGGAAACTGCTGTGCTGCCAAATGGCGTCGCGAACCCGCGGCTCTGCCAATTCGAGCAGCACCGCCGTTACCCCGCCGATGAACAGCGCAACAGGGTTCTTAAAAATGCGCCAGGTTACGGAATTGGGTGGTAACAGCGCCGGCTCGCCTTCCGGAGTCGAGAAGTCCATCTGAGATCCGAGCCGCTGGCGCATGAACGACTGGGCAAGAGTGTCCACACGACGCTCAAGCGGGCGAGGCAGAGAAATGATGCCCGAGTTGCGAAACATGATACGCCTCGGACTACTGAGAATAGCAAGCGTTAGACCTGTGGCTGGCGGATGCAATATGCACGAACGTCTTTGGTCTTCCCGTCGTTCCAAATCATCCTCGCGCGAAGCTGATGAACCCTGCTTGATCTGCCCTGTTGCCGATGATGATGGAGCAAGGCTCGGGCGTGGTCATCCATGTCACCTCGATCCAGCGCGAGCTTCCGCTCCCGGCATCAACCACCGGGCCGCAGCGAAGGCGGCGCTTTCGACTTGCAGCAAGAGCCTTTTCCAAGGAGGTCACGCCAAAGGGGATCCGTGTGGTGCGGGTCTCGCCCGGATGGATCGAAACGGAGCCCTGCATTTGCGGCATCCAAGCCCGGCGCCGCAAATCCAGTCCCAAACAACCTGAACTGGCGTGCGCCCCTGTTGGGCACTCTGCGAGTCCATCTGGATCAATCGTTGTCGTCCCGTGCGGACTATGTCGCGTCAAAGTTATGAGTGACGACGGTCCGAGCCGGAAATCGCTACGGAACCGCAGCTTTGGGTCAGCTCTCTGAATGGCCGCAACTGGCGAAAGCACGACAACGCTGAATGTCGTTTCGGTTCCTCGTAAGAAGGGCCACTTACCTAGTGGCTAGGTCCGCGTCGTGCGATACGGACTGAGATACAAATCGCTATGGAATTCTAGAAAAGTCCTTCAAAATCAACTCGCGAGGCGGTGCGGCGTTGCATCTCGTGAGACTCGTGTTCAACTATAATAGATTGAGATCATTCGGTCATTATTTTGCAGGTGCGGAACATCTCTCAATGCCCATGGATATATTGGTCCGAGTCTACATGTTGCGGCTTCTCTTTGCCGCCACGCGCTTTTTGCCGGGACTATTGGCGGATGGCGAACGAGATCGGTGCCCTCTGTTTGTTCATCGGGGTAGGAGCGGCCGCACTACTCCTTCGAATTCACCAGCGTTGCGGGGGCAGCCAGCGCCGCAGGGTCAATACCGTGTCATCGCTCGAGAGCGGCAGGAGAGGGGCCACTCCGTGCTACTTTGTCGATGTCGTGGGTTCACCGAAAAAAACTTTTGTCTCTCGAACGGCGAATTACCGCTTCGCGCAGCCTGTCGGCCGTAGAAGTCGATCTTGCCATTGCCCTGGAGCAGACGTCGCCCGAAGCGGGAGCGATCGTGATTGCGCGACATCTCGAGCACAGACTATCTATAGTGGAGCGTTACGGCGACCCAGCAGCAGAGCGATGCCCAACGCCGGAAGCGTCGCCGTCGCGACGGCGAAGAAGACGAATTGCAGGCCGGCCGACGCGGCGACCAAGCCGAGCGCCGGACTGCCGAAGCCAAGCGCCACGTCGAGGAAGACGGTGTAGAGTCCCATGGCCAGGCCGCGGCTGCGTGGCGGAAGATGACTTACGGCCTCGGCACCGAAACCGGGATAGACCAGCGAGTAGCCAAGGCCAGTCAGGCCCGCTCCGATGGCGGCGAGAACGGGCCCGGGCGCAAGCCAGATCAGCATCAGCCCTGTCGCCTCGACCGCCACGAAGATCACGGCGACGCGCGCGCCCCCTAACCTGTCAGGCAGGTGGCCGAAGCACAGCCTTGCCGCGATCAGCGACGCAGCATAAGCGGTGAAGGGAAGCCAGACCGGCTGCCAGCCGCGTTCGGCAAAGAGCAGCGCGCCAAAGGACAGGATCGCGCCATAGCCAAGGCTGCTGAAAGCAGCTCCGACGCCGGGAAGCCAGACCGCTTGCGCCACGCTCGTCCATGACTGTCGCGCGGCGCTCGCGGCGAGGCTGGTGCCACGCCGTGGCAGGATGGCAAGCAGCGTCGCAAGCGGCAGGCCGACCGTCGCGAGCGCGATCGCGGCGAAGCCGCTCGCCGCGTAAAGCGCAGATCCGATCGGCGCGCCTAGCGCGAGCGCCGCGAACATCGCCGTGCCCACCCAGGCTATGACCTTTCCGGAGTTCTGTCCGCCCGCAAGGGAGAGGCCCCAGGCGACGCCGCCGGTGATGATGAAGCTCTCAGACGCGCCCAGTACCGCCCGGCCGGCGAAGAGCGCCGATGCGGACGCTACCGGGCGGTCGAGTAATGCCAGCGAGCCGAGGTAAATGAACCCCGCCAGGGCAGCGGCAATGAGGCCGACGATGACGGCCCGCTTGCCGCCGCGCCCATCGGCATAATTTCCGGCTCCAATGCGCGACAGCATCGAGGCGACGAACTGGCTGCCCGTCACCAGCCCGACTGCGAAGGGGCCGAAGCCGAGCTGCTGGTGAAGATGCAGCGGCAGGACGGGTAGCGCCAAGCCGATCAGGAGGAAGCCGGCGAAGACAGCCGCCATGATTGGCACCAGTTCCGCTATCGCGCCATTTCGGTCTGAAGTCCGCGCCATTGTGGCCACCGATAACGTTGACAGTGGGGCTGTTCCGATCAGTAACGTTCGTAGGTCACGCGCCAGCCTTCGGCCGGATTGTCCGGCGTGAGGACCAGTTTATTGTCCGAGACTTCGAATTTGCGTTTCATGCTCTTCCCGACAAGATTGCGGACCAGGGAGGACCCGATCGTGATGACGAAGGTCTTGTCCTGGTCGTTGATGGCGACCGGCCCGTAATAGGCTTCGTAGCCATTCGCCGTGTAAGGCGTGTCCGGCGCCTTAGCGTCGGGGTTCTGGGCCTGCACCGAGAGGGTGCCGGCCTCGGTGAAGATGACCTGGCCGGAATATGGCACGGGCTTGAGGTTTCCCTCGGCACCGGCCTCGAGCGACCTCATGCGCCATGCGCCGATGATCGGGGACTCTTGGGAGAAAGCCGGCGCGGCGACCGAAAGCGCAAGCGCAAGGGCGGCGATCTTCAATCTCATCGTCATATGTCGTTGTTCCTTTTCTGATTTGTGGGTGCGGACAGGCCGTCCGCCCAATCTTCGTTCACACCGAAAGCATGACCTTGATGGCGCGCCGCTCGTCCATGGCGCGGTAGCCTTCCGCGACCTCGGCCAACGGCAGCTTGAGGTCGAAGACCTTGCCGGGCTTGATCCTGCCCTTGAGCACACGGTCCATAAGGTCGGGCAGGAAGCGGCGCACCGGCGCGGGGCCGCCCAGCATGCGCTTCTGGCCGAAGAAGAGATTCTGGCCATCGAAGCTCACGCCATGCGGCACGCCGACATAGCCGATGGTGCCGCCGGGGCGAGAGCAGGCCAGCGCCTGGTCGAAGGATTCCGCCGTGCCGACGCATTCCAGCACCGAGTCCGCGCCGACGTCCTTAGTGAGCTCTTTGATCCGGGCCACACCTTCCTCGCCGCGCTCAGCGACGATGTCGGTCGCGCCGAACTCGCGGGCGAGTTTTTGGCGGCTGGCGTGCCGGCTCATGGCGATGATGCGCTCAGCGCCCATCTCCTTGGCCGCAAGCACGCCCATCAGGCCGACCGCACCGTCGCCGACCACCACTACCGTCGATCCTTCTCGGACCTCGGCTGCGTCGGCCGCATACCAGCCGGTGCCGAGCACATCGGACACAGCCAGCAGGTCGGGGATGAGTTCGGCCGGCGGCACCTCGGCGGTGGCGACCAGTGTACCATCCGCCAACGGCACGCTCACCGTCGACGTGGACAGTGCAGGCGCCGCACTGCCCATGATCGCAGCCTTTTTTCGTGCCGGGCAGGTTGGCATCCTCGCGTAGTGGGTCTAGCAAGGTCACGCGCACGTCGAGATTGAACTGGTGGCAGCGGCTGTTGATGTCCAAGGCTAGCTGTCGGGGCTGTGACATGTCGTCTCCTCGAGTGGCGGGCGGGATTAGGACTTCTCGCGAAGTTGATCGGACCGGCGAAGCCTGCGGCATCAGTCAGAAAGGGAACGTCTATTCCGAAGGCCGGTCGTTGGCCGGTTGCCTAAGGGTCAACCCTCAGCAGAGCACGGACATGACATTCGGATTAGCCACCAGAATTCGCATGAGCCTATCAATGGCGCTCATAAATAGACCTGCGACAATGGCAGTGCTGGACTTGACGGTCAGCTGTCGAAGGCCAGTGAGCTGGATACCTCCTCATGGGCGTCGACTTGTTGCTGCAGCAGAGCGAGTTTCTGCCTGACCATGCCAAGAGCATCGGCGCCGGCGATAAACCGACGGGGCAGCTCCGGCTTGTCGACCAAAGTGATCAACGCCTGCGCAAGTTTGGCCGGGTCGCCGACTTGCCGACCGTTCGCGGCTTTCCAGCCCGTTATCTGCTGGGCGCGACGTTCGCTGTAGTCGCTAACGGATGACGGAGCATATTGAGTGGATTCGTCCGTCAGTAGCTCTGTGCGGAAAAACCCGGGGTTCACGATCATAGTTTCAATGCCAAACGGCGCCACCTCGGCTTGCAGCGACTCGATCCAGCCATCCACGCCGAATTTTGCCGCAGCGTACGCAGAACAGAACTCGAAGCCAACCAGACCTGCCGTCGATGAGATTGCAATGACCTTGCCAGAACCCTGCGCGCGCATCACTGGCAGGACTGCACGGGTGACATTCATGGCCCCGGTCAGGGTGGACGCGAGCTGAAAGTCGATATGGGCCGGAGTCAGGTCCTCGAAATAGCCCGCATAGAAGCCCGCGGCATTGTTGACGAGCACGTCGAGGCGACCAAAGCGGTCGAGGGTTGCCTTCACCACAGCGTCGGCGTCGGCCGGCTTGGTCACGTCCAATGTCACGACCAAAAGATTGTCCGACTGCCCGATCGCCTTGGCGACCCGATCGGGGTTACGACCGGTCGCAACGACCTTATCGCCGATGGCCAAGACCGCCTTGGCAAAGTCGAGGCCCATGCCTCGCCCAGCGCCGGTAATCATCCATACTCTACTCATAGCCGTATCCTTCCTAGCAGTATCTTTTCAATTTATGCGGCGTTGGCTTTTGGCACGTCCGTCTCAGCGATGATCTTGAACCACCCGGTGGCGGACTGAATCACACCCCATAGTTTCGCTGGAATATCGATACCCAGAACGCTCGACGGCCGGATTTCGGTCTCGATCAAATCCTCGCGTCCGCTCTTTGCTAGCTCGACCCACTCCGGGTTCATCACCAGTCCCTGCCCAACCGCGACGAGCGTGAGGCCTCTGTGCAGGGCGAGTTCGGCCTGAAAAGGCGTCCTGACCTGGCCCGCGGCAACGACCGGGACCCGCCCGCTGGCTCGGCGAGTGATCAGGCCAGCGATGGTGTCGCCCTCGGGCGCCTCTATAGGCTTTGCCTCGAGAACGCTCGTCAGCGATGCGTGGAGGTAGTCCACACCTTCATCGATAAGACATTCAATCAGCTCGTATGTGTCAGCGATACGCAAGCCACCTGACTCGGGTTCCTCGGGTGACACCCGGTAGCCCACGAGGAAGGGGCGGTTCGCGTGTGCCGCGACCACTCGCTTTACCTCACGCACTACGGCAATTGGGAAACGCATCCGATTTTCGAGGGTGCCGCCCCATTCATCGCCACGCTGATTGTAGAGAGGCGAGAAGAAGTTCTGGATCAGAAATCCGTGAGCACCATGCAGTTCGATGCCATCGAAGCCTGCCTCAATGGCCCGTCGTGTCGCCTCGCCAAAAGCGGTAATGATCGCGAGGATTTCGTCATTCGTCAGTGCACGTGTCTTCACACCGCCCGGATTGAAGGGGCCGGGCTGGACTTCGAGCGCACTGGCGCTGACGACGTCGCCGCGGGGTATAAGCGCCGGCACGGCCTTACTCCCGGCGTGGAAGATTTGCAGGACGGCCTTGGCCCCGCCGCTTTTGGCCGCTGACGCCAGCCTAGAGAGGCTTGGGGTGAAACGGTCGTCGTAGGAGGCGAATTCGCCCGCAAAGCCGATGCCGTCGGGCAAGACATGGGTGCAGCCTGTGAGCACAAGTCCGACGCCAGTTGCCCGACGTCGGTAGTAGGTGATCTCCGCATCAGAGACCGTTCCGTCGTCGTTGGCCGACCAGGTGGTCATCGGCGCCATGACAATCCTGTTGTCGACGCTTAACCCGTTCGGAAATTGGAACGGCTGGAATATCTGTCGTGAGGTGTCCACAGCGTTTCCCTTTCGACGCGCGTTTCGTTGTCTCTGAGGGTGAAATAGCGAATAGGACTCGATATGATTAGCCGTTACAATCCGCATGAAGTTAGAAATGGGGTTGATAAATGAGGCGCGGAGATTTCAGCGAGCTGGCAGTCTTCATCGCCGTAGCAGAGGCAGGCAGCTTCACACGCGCCGCAGCAAAGCTCGGCCTATCGCAGTCGGCGCTCAGTTACGCTGTTAGGACGCTGGAACAGCGCCTGGGAGTCCGGCTGATCTCACGCACCACACGCAGCCTGTCCGTGACGGTAGCTGGAGAGCGCTTGCTGCGAAGCCTACGACCGGCCTTCGATCACATCGAAAGCGAGATCGCCGCCGTCACCGCCCTGCGCGACAAGCCCACTGGCCTAATTCGCCTGACGACATTCCGGTATGCTGCCAAATCAGTACTGTGGCCCGTCATCGCCAAACTCCTTCTGGAGTATCCGGATATCGAAGTGGAATTGAGCCTGGACGAGGGCCTGGTTGACATCGTTGCAGGCAGATTCGACGCCGGTATCCGGATCGGTGAGCAGGTCCAGAAGGACATGGTGGCAATAAGGATCGGCCCGGACCTGCGCATGGCGGTAGTCGGATCACCGTCGTATTTTGCAAACCGAACGGTTCCAAAGACACCGCGCGAACTTGGGGAACACAGAGGCATCAGCTACCGTCAGACGACCGGCGGCGGGCTCTTTGCCTGGGAGTTCGAGAAAGGCGGTGAGGAACTTGAAGTCAGGATGAATGGCCCACTCGTCATCAATGACGGTGAAATGCTCGAAGCTGCGGCCCTTGACGGGCTCGGTTTAGCATACACGTTTGAATGCCAGGTTGCTCCGTTCATCGCAGAAGGACGCCTTATCCGGGTACTAGAAGACTGGTGCCAACCCTTCTCGGGCTATCACCTTTATTACCCCAGCCGACGCCAACACACCGCAGCCTTCGCTCTACTTGTCGAGGCACTCCGTCTCAAGGCGTGACAGGGGAAAAACGCACTCAAACATGCCGCTCTAACTTGGCGTAGTGTGAGTTACCCTTCCCTCATATGCACAACCTCGCGGGACGTCGACAATCGGGTTCCCCCCCGCTCAGGCGGAACAGGCGCGCCTTGGCAACTCGCCCTAGAAAAAGTCTCAACTTACCCTGACGGACTGCGTCGCGGTGAACGTCCGATTCCAGAATTCAGAGCCTTAAAGCCGCCATTCCGCTTGCGGCGGACTGAGCAACGCAGCATTTTCCACTTTGAGGCGAAGTAATTCTCAACTATGGTCAGCCAGGCTTTTGGCATGGGGGAATATTGCCGATGGTTTTATCACGCAGGGGTGTCGTGCTCGGCGGCCTGGCGCTGGTCGCGGTGGGTGCAACCAGCAATATTGCTCAAGCCGCGGCGGCAAAATCCTTTTTCGCCGGTACCGCCAGCGACAACAATTTTGTTTATCGCAAGACCAACTTCGCCAAGATCGACAAGAGATGGCATCGCCAGATCGTCAAGTATTTCAGCAGCGAGCCGGTCGGCACCGTCGTGGTCGATACCCGCCACCACTTCCTCTACGTCATCATGGAAAACAAGACCGCCATCCGCTACGGCGTCGGCGTCGGCAAGGACGGCTTCAAATGGTACGGCCGCGCGACGATCGACCGCCGCGCGCTGTGGCCGCAATGGGTCCCGCCCCCCGAAATGCGTAAGCGCAAGCCGGACCTACCGCACATGGTCGCAGGCGGCGCGTCCAACAATCCGCTCGGGCCGCGCGCGCTCTATCTGCACCGCAACGGCGCCGACACCGGCTACCGCCTGCATGGCACGCTGGAGCCGTGGAGCATCGGCACCGACGCTTCCAGCGGCTGCATCCGCATGTTCCCGGAAGACATCATCGACCTCTACCAGCGCTGCCCGATCGGCACCGCGGTGCAGGTCCTGCCGCACATCGCCGACCAGGCGCCCGCTTCCACCACTGTCGAATGATTGGCGCCTCATGAACCGCATGATTGAAAACACGCGCCGGCTGCTCGCCGCCGGCCTGCTGGTGCTGGCCGCATCCTGCTCGACCAGCAACACGCTGGCCCCTTCCACGCCCGACATCACCAACACCGAGGTTGCCGGCTTCCAGAACGTGCAGCCGGGCAGCGAGGAGGATTTTATCCTCAATGTCGGCCGCCGCACCTATTTCACGCAAGGTTCGGCCGCGCTCGATTCTGTCGCCAAGGCCACCCTCGACACCCAGATCGCCTGGTTAGCAAAGCATCCGCGCTGGCTGCTCAAGCTGCAGGGTTTCGCCGACGATCCCGGCGCAAGTGAAACGGCGCTGTCGCAGCAGCGCGCCGATGCGGTGATGGACTACCTCGCCGCCGGCGGCATAGACCGCAACCGCATGTGGGCCAAGGGCTACGGCAAGGACAGGCTCGTCCGCGAGTGCCCCGACACCGCCTGCAGGTCGCAGAACCGCCGCGTTGTGTCTAATTTGCGCGATGAGAGGGACGAGCCGTAGGGGGCTGCTGTTCTGCTTGTCACCAAAGCAGAGTCTCACACGCGACGGCGGCATGGCTGCTTTGCGCCTACGGCAGTCATGCGCGCAGCACGAGGACCGCGCCAGCGCATCTTGCACCATGTCTTAGGTACAAACTGTTACCCATGTCTCCGGGCCGTACAGGGGAGCGATGGTAGCGGGAGAGCGCTACCGCCTTTCCCCACAATTGCCAGATGGTCGATTCCGGCTTCGTTGTCTTGGTTGAAAGTTCATTTTGAGCAGGCGTCTTACTGAAGCGGTCCGCGTGGTGCAGGTTGGCGCAAGAAGGATGGCTCAGTCGAAGAAGCCCGCATCCTCTTCCCTGAGATACTTCCTGGCTGCTTCGGCGTCGATATCGAGGCCCAACCCCGGTGCTTCCAGCAGGTCCACCATGCTGTCCTTCACGATCTGCGACGGCAGGCCGATTACGAGATCCTCCCACCAGGGGTCGGAGGCGCTCGGGTATTCGAACGCGATGTAGTTGGCGGGCAAGGTGGCGCAGACATTGATCAACGCGCCGAGGCCGAGCAAGCCGTTCGCCGTGCCATGCGGCGCCATCAGGATCGAGTGCATATAGGCGTGCTCGGCGACCCATTTGAGCTCGGCAATGCCGCCAATATCGGCAGGATCGGGGCCGATGACGCGCACCGCCTGCGTCTCGATCAGCTCCTTGAAATTGTGCCGCAGGTAGATCTGCTCGCCGGTATGGATTGGCGTCGAGGTAGAGGTGGTCAGCTCCCGATAGGCCTGCGGATTGACCCACGGCACATAGTCACCGGTCAGCATGTCCTCGAGCCACATCAAATTGTACTTCTCGACCGCGCGAGCGAACTTGATCGCATCGGGCAGCATCCAGCCCGGGCCGCAGTCGAGCGCCAGGCTGACCTTGTCGCCCAGCATTTCCTTCATCGCGATCACGCAGTCGAGCATATGGTTGAAACCGCGCTCGCTGATCACGCCCTGATCCATGGCACCGTGATAGCCGGCCTTCTTCTGCGTCACGCCGTAGTGGAAGCCCTCGATGGTGTCCTTCATATTGGAGTGGAACGAGATTCCTTGCTTGACCATGAAGAAGTTCTGCGGCTGCTCCATCATCCATTTGACGTCAGCGGCGTAATCCTCCGGCCGGTCGCCCGTGCGTTTCTGGCGGATCGAGCCGTTATAGACGCGCACCTTGTCGCGCACCTTGCCGCCGAGCAGTTTGTAGGCCGGCACGCCTGCCGCCTTGCCGGCAATGTCCCACAGAGCATGCTCGATAGCGCTGACCGCCGCACCATAGGGCTTGAAGGAGCCGCGCTGGCGGATCTTCAGCATCACCCGCTCGACGTCGGTCGGGTCCTCGCCGATCAGCGCCTCGCGGAAATGAAGCACCCAAGGCTTGAGGTAGGTCTTGGTGAACTCGACTTCGCCCAGGCCATAGAGGCCCTCGTCGGTAACGATGCGAACGATGGGGTGCCTGCCGATAACGGCACATCGGAGGTCGGTGATCTTCATCTTCGGTTCTTTTCGCCTCAGCTCCAGGTGCGATCCCAGGAATACTCGTTGTCCCAGTGATCCGTCGGCTGCCAGATGCCCGTGACACCTGGCTGCAGATGCTGCGAGATCACCTCGTCGACGACGTCGTCGATCCCCAGGCCCGGCTTGTCCGGAACAGTGATGAAGCCATCCTGCACGAGCGGCTTGGGAACGCCGGTGACGATATCGTCCCACCAGTCGACATCGGCAGAGTGGTATTCGAGCGCCATGAAGTTTTCGGTCGCGGTCGCGACATGGGCCGCGGCCATTGCGGCGATTGGACTTTCGGCCATATGGATGGCCATAGCGACGCCGTGGTCCTGCGCCATATCGCCGATCTTCTTGGTCTCGAGAATGCCCCCGCTGGTGAGCAGGTCTGGGTGAATAACGGAGAGGCCGCCGCTCTTGAGCAGAGGCTCGAAGCCCTCCTTAAGGTAGATGTCCTCGCCGGTGCAGATCGGCACCGTGGTTGCGTCTTGCAGTTGTCGGTACTGCTCGGTGTACTGCCACGGGATCACATCCTCGAGCCAGGCTGGCACGTATTTTTCAATCCGCCTGGCGAGGCGAATACCGTTCTGCAGTGAGATGTGGCCGACATGGTCGATGGCGAGCGGAACCTCCATGCCGATAACGTCGCGAACCTCGGCAATGTACTGCTCAAGCAAGTCGAGGCCCTTGTCGGAAAAGTGGAGGCCGGTAAACGGGTGGGGGACGTTATGCAAATCGTACACGGCGTTGCGGACGCGCCGCTCTTCAACGGTCTTGACCGGGCCGCGGCCAGGGTGGACGCGGTATCCTTCAAGTGAGCCGGCAGGGGCCACGACCGCACCGGCGACATCCGCGATTTGCATCAGCCCCAGATCCATCTTAAGGAACGTGAAGCCCAGCGCCATGCGCTGCTTGAGGCGCTTGCCGGTCTCGGTGCCGCTCGGCACGGTGGCGTCGGTATCGCAGTACATGCGCACCTTCTCCCGAAACCGGCCGCCGAGCATCTGGTAGATGGGGACGCCATAGGCCTTGCCGGCGAGATCCCACAACGCGATTTCGACCGCCGAGACGCCGCCGCCTTGCCGGCCGTGCCCGCCGAACTGCTTGATCCGGCGAAACACGCGGTCGATGTTGCAAGGGTTCTCGCCAAGCAGCCGGCTCTTCAGCATCAGCTCGTAGGTGGCGCTGGCGCCGTCGCGCACCTCGCCAAGCCCGACAATGCCCTGGTTGGTGTAAATCTTGAGCAGCGCCGAGGTGAACGGCGCGCCGACGATTTCGGCTACCCGCATATCTGTGATGCGAAGGTCAGATGGCTTGGAGTTCGTGTTCACCCGATTGAGCGCCTCGTCGGCACCACCCGTCTTTGGCATGACTTATCCTCTTTCTGGTCCTCTTTCTGGTGGGCGAGGCTTGTCGCCCCTCACTCTGGGCCGGCATAGAACGTTGCTACCCCAGCTCGATCTCATGGGCCTGCAGGTAGTCGCGGTCCATCGCAACACCGAGACCAGGCTTCGACGTCAGCTTGAGGCTGCCGTTCGAAACGTCGAGTGGTCTGTCGATGAGGTGATCGTATTTGCCCAGGTTCCACTCCGACGTTTCGAGTTTGTAAAAGTTAGGAACGGTCATCATCACCTGCGCTCCCGCAACCACGTTGATCGGCCCCGCGGCGTCATGTGGCGAGACCGGGATGTAGTAGGCTTCGCAGAGGGCGGAAATCTTCTTGAGTTCGGTAATGCCGCCGGTCCAGGTCACGTCCGGCATTATGTAGTCAGCGAGCTTGTTCTCCAGGATCGGCACGAAATCCCACTTCGTGTGGCCGCGCTCGCCCCACGAGATAGCGGTACTGACCTTCTCACGCACCTGCTTGAGGGCGTTAAGGCTCTCGGGCGGACAGGGCTCCTCAAACCAGTCGATCTGGCCGGCTTCCTCGAGGCTCCGACAGAGGCGAATGGCGGTGGGAACGTCGAAGCGGCCATGCGCATCGATGAGAATGTCGACATCAGGCCCCGCCGTTTCGCGGATCAGAGCCGTGAGTTCTGCGGCTTCGCGCTCGTCCTTGCGGCTCATGCTGCCATCGAGGTAGCCGTCCCGCTGTTCGCGGGGCAGGCCATCGGCACTGCGGCCCTGGTGGGGATAAGGATCGAACTTGAGCGCCGTGTGTCCGGACTCGACGATGTCTCGAATTTCACGGACCACGGCTTCCTTGCTGGTAAATTTGACTTGGTTGGGATGGGTGTAGAGGGCGATTTCATCGCGTACCGGTCCGCCCAGCAGCTCGTAAATCGGCTTGCCGAGGACTTTGCCCCGGATGTCCCAGAGGGCTATATCGATGGCGCTCACGCATTCGACGGCGGCGCCGCGGCTGCCCATGTAAGTGAAGCTGCGGAAAATCTTATGCCAAAGATGCTCGATACGCGCTGGATCCTCGCCTGTTACGGCGACGCCGATCTGCCGCAGGATCGTGCAGAGCGCGCGGTTGGCGAGCCTTGTAGTGGTGGTGATCTCTCCCCACCCACTCACCCCCTCGTCGGTCATCACTTCGACGAATAGATACTCTCCCCAATAAGAAGCATCGGACTTGATCAGCCACGGCCGAATGCTCGTGATTTTCATCTCAACTGCCTTTATCTGGAATGGGTCGGGTTAATGATGGTCTAGACTGGACATTCTATCCGGCCCGAGCGGCGTTGCGCGCACGCATCTGTTCGAGAATATGCCGGCCCGAACCCTCGACATGGCGGGAAACGAGCTCGGCCGCCTTGTCGGCTTCTCCCGCCTTTACGAGCGCGATGAGTTCGCGGTGCTCGCGCATGATCGCGGCACGTCGCGCGAGCGTGAAATTGAAACGCCGGCTCACGGCTCGCAGCACTTCGCGATGCTTCCACCAAAGCTCGGCGGCGTGGCGGTTATAGTGCCGCTGGTACATCACGGTGTGGAAAGCGGTATCCAGCTCGCTGTGCCTGAATGTGTCGGCGAAGTTGTTCTCTTCAATCAGGCCTTGGAGACGTTCGAGTTCGGCGATGTCCTCGCCGGTAGCCATATTCACAAACCATCGTGTCAGGGCTGGCTCGATCAGAACACCGATCTCGTAGATATCCCGGACAAAATCCTGATCTATGGGTCGGACGCGCGCGCCGCGGTTGGCGACAAAGATGACAAAGCCCTCCCCACGCAACAGCTGCAGGGCCTCGCGCACAGGATTGGTCGAGGTGCCGTGACGCCGGGCGAGATCGGTGACTACAAGCCGTTCGTTGGCGGCGAGCCGGCCCTCGATGATGTCTTCCCTGATCAATTCATAAAGCGAGGCGCCCTCGCTGGAGGCCCCGATGGGATCAGTCTCCACGGGTGGCATAGCTTTGAAATCGCTTATTTCGGCCAAGGCCGGCTCCCCAAGTTAATACATATCTTGCCCGATATCACACACGGCTTTCGCAAACAATGTACGATCCAGCGCGTTGACAGGCAATCTATGATCTGAAAACGTACCAAGGGATCGAGAGGATACATTGAGCATCCTCGCGATCGAAACGAGCAAGGACCGCTTTGCCTCGGCGCAGGGCGGCATGGGAGAACCAGGGAGGATACCTATGACGAGGATTACGCTCGGCAGTGCGGTCCTGCGCGGCACTGTCGTCACTGCTTTGATGGCATCCCTGATGCCCACATCGGCGCTGGCTGCGCCGCCGGTCGACCTCAGCAAGTGGTCGCCGGAATATGTGCGCTCCATCGCCGGCACACAGGATTTTGACACGGCGGCCGATTGCGCCAAGGTCACCCCGCTCGACTACAAGGGGCGACTGACTTTCTGGTATCAGGGCGTGTTCGAGGGCGACCCCGACCTCCTGCGCCAGTACTACAAGGATTTCTTCGAGACCTTCCGCAAAACCTATCCGAACATCCAGCTTGAGGAACAAGCCCTCACCTATAACGACCTTCTCGACAAGTTCCGGACCGCGCTCCTGGGCAATGCCGCGCCGATGGCGGTCCGCTTGCAAATCCTGGGTGGTACCGAGTTCGCCTCAAAGGGCTATCTGCAGCCGCTCAAGCCCGAGGATGTGGGGTATTCGACCGAGGATTTCTGGCCCGGCGCTATGAAGGCCGTGACCTGGGAGGGGGTGACCTACGGCATTCCGACCAACAACGAGACGATGGCGCTCATCTGGAACGCCGACATCTTCAAGCGTGCCGGCCTCGATCCGGACAAGGCTCCGGCAACCTGGGACGACGTCGTCAAATATTCCAAGCAGATCCACGACAAGCTCGGCATTGCCGGCTACGGCCTCGTGGCTCGCAAGAATGCCGGCAACACGCCGTATCGCTTCATGCCACAGCTGTGGGCCTATGGCGGCGGCGTCTTCGACGAAGCCACCGCGAACCCGACCTATAAGCAGGTCGAGCTCGACAGCCCGCAGAGCAAGGCGGCGCTGCAAGCGTCATACGACATGTATGTTCGCGACAAGTCGGTTCCAGTTTCGGCACTCACCAACCAGCAGGCCGATAATCAGCCCCTGTTCGTCGCCGGTCAGCTCGGCATGATGATCTCGCACCCGTCCGACTACAACGTCATGCTTGACCTGCAGGCGAAGGCGACCGGCACCGACAAGGACAAAGCGCAGACCGTCATCGACAACATGCGCTACGGCCTGATTCCGACTGGCCCCGACGGTAAGCGCGCCGTCGTGTTCGGCGGCTCGAACATTCACATCCTGAAGCCCGAATATGTCGAGGGCGGCAAGGTAGACGAGCCGGCTGCAAAGGCTATCATCTGTATGTGGACGAGCCCCGAATGGTCGCTGAAGATGGCCTACGCCGGCTCGAACCCGGGCAACCTTAACGGCTTCAAGACCAAATGGATGAAGGAACGCCTGGATAACATCAAGTTCCTCGATGTCACGACCTCGATGCTGCCATACGGCATCCCGTTCCCAGCGCTGCCGCAGGCCCCCGAGATCATGAACATCATCGTCCCGGATATGCTGCAGAATGCCCTGACCGGAGCGATGACTGTCGACGAGGCGGCGGACGACGCGGCCAAGAAGGTAAAAGACCTGATGGGCGGACTCTAGTCCAGGCCCGACCTACGATCTGACCGGCTGCGCGGATAGTGCAGCCGGTTCGTTCCGAAGAATAAGGGCACGCCACAATGACGATCGTGACCGGCAAGGCCGAGGCTCGCCGAACATTGCAACCCGGTAGGTCCGGCGCGCTGCGGAAGATCTGGGAGCATCGCGCCGACTACGCGTACGTGCTTCCGGCGATCGCCGTGATGCTCATAGTCATCGCCTATCCGATCTACTACACGATCGAGCTGTCGTTCTTTAAGACGCCGCCTGGCCTGCAACTGCGCGACAAGATCTTCATCGGCTTCGACAACTACACGGCCATCCTCACCAGTCAGGTGTTCTGGAAAGTCACCTGGAACACCATGATCTGGACACTGGGGTCCACTTTCATCTCCTTTGTCCTGGGGTTTGCCACTGCGCTGGCGCTCCACCGCGACTTTGTCGGCCGTGGTGTCCTGCGCGCTATCCTGATCATTCCCTGGGTCATCAGCGCGGTCGCCGCCTCCTATATCTGGAAGTGGATCTACCATTCGGATTTCGGGATCATCGGCGCGGTTCTGGTCGGCCTCGGATTGGCCGACCGGCCGCCGAATTTCATCGACAACGTCAGCACAGTGCTCCCCTCCCTGATCGTCGTCAACATCTGGCGCGAGTTTCCCTTTGCCATGATCATGATGATGGCCGGCCTCCAGACAGTCCCCGACCAGTTACTGCTCGCCGCAAAAGTCGACGGGGCCAATGCATGGCAGCGCTTCTGGCACGTCACCTTCCCGCACTTGCGCAACGTCTCGGTGGTGACGATCCTGCTGCTCGCAGTGGCCAACTTCAATTCCTTCATCATCCCCTGGATCATGACCGGCGGCGGGCCGTCGAACGCATCGCATATCTGGATAACCCACATTTATGAGCTCGCCTTCGGCCGGCAGCGCTGGGGCGTGGCGTCGGCCTATTCGGTGCTCCTGTTCCTCATTCTGATGACGCTGGGCTACTTCTACGTCCGTGCGCTAAGCGGCAACGAGCGGAAAGAGGGGAGCGCATGAGCGCGATCGCCGAGACAGCCTCTCGAAGCCAGACCCGTCGCCGAATGCGTGTCGACGGATGGCGGTGGGCCGGACGCATCTTCCTCGTGTTCATGCTGCTTTACACCGCGGTGCCGATGATCTGGATGCTGATCACCTCGATCAAGTCCGGGTTCGCGGCGACGCAATTCCCGCCGCAATGGTGGCCGGACGAGCCTACCTTCGCCAGCTACCAAAAGCTGCTCGATCCGCAGAACAGCGTCGGTCAGGACTTCCTCCGTTTTTTCTGGAACAGCCTTTTCGTGTCGACCGTCACGACAATCCTTTCCGTGATCGTGGCTGTCCCCGCGGCCTACGCGTTTTCGCGCTTCAGTTTCCCCGGCCGCAACTTCCTGTTCTTCGCCGTGCTGCTGCGCAACATGTTCCCGGCGGTGATCTTTCTCGTGCCGCTCTTCATCCTGATGCGCGTGCTCGGGTTGATGAACACGCATGGCTCGCTGATTCTCACCTATCTCACCTTCGGCCTGCCGCTGGCGATCTGGCTGCTCAAGGGCTTTTACGACAACATCCCGGTGCAACTCGAGCAGGCGGCGCGCATCGATGGCGCAACGCGGTTCCAGGCCTTCATCCTGATCGTGATGCCGCTTTCGATGCCGGGAATCATCGCTACGGCGATCTATTCCTTCATCGGCGCGTGGAACGAGTACATCTACGCCTACACCTTCCTCTCCAAGAACGACCAGTTGACCCTGCCGGTCGGCATCCAGCGCTTCTTCTCGGAAAATACGACGGATTTTCCGGGCCTGATGGCGGCCAGTTTTATGATGAGCGTGCCCGTCGTGGTGCTGTTCCTGGTCCTGCAACGATACTTCGTACGCGCCCTTACAGAAGGCGCGGTCAAGCACTAGGGAGTTGCCGATGGCCCACGTGGTCCTCAAAGATCTCGTCAAGACCTATGGCAGCTTCAAAGCTGTCAACGATGTCTCGCTGACGGTCAATGACGGCGAGTTCGTTGCGCTCGTCGGCCCTTCAGGCTGCGGCAAGACAACCACGCTCAATCTCGTCGCGGGGCTGATTCCGATCACATCGGGCGACATCGTCATCGGGGACCGGGTGGTCAACGACCTCGACCCCAAGGACCGGGACATCGCAATGGTGTTCCAGAACTACGCGCTCTATCCGCAGAAATCGGTTTACAAGAACTTGGCGTTCCCGCTGCAGATGCGCAAACTGCCCAGGGACGAGATCGACAAGAAGGTCAAGGAAGCGGCGCGAGTGCTCGACATGACGCACCTGCTCGAGCGCAAGCCACGCGAACTTTCGGGCGGGCAGCAGCAGCGGGTGGCCCTGGGCCGTGCGCTTGTCCGCGACCCCGCCGTGTTCCTCATGGACGAGCCGCTCTCTAACCTCGATGCCAAACTGCGCGTGCAGATGCGCTCGGAGATCAAGCGCTTCCACCAGGACCTCAAGGCGACGATCATCTATGTGACGCACGACCAGCTCGAAGCCGTGACCATGGCCGACAAGATGGCGGTGATGAACGGCGGCTACCTCCAGCAATACGATTCACCGGCGCAGGTCTTCGCCCATCCCGTCAACATGTTCGTCGCCAGCTTTATAGGCAGCCCGGCGATGAGCCTTATTCCGCTGGAGGCATCGACGGCAAACGGCAACTCTGTGTTGACCAGCGCGGAGGGCTGGAGCTTTGAGCTCTCGCCGCGCAACGCCCAGAAGGTCGCAAGGGCAACGAGCAAGAAAGTCGTGCTCGGCGCGCGTCACTCGACGATCAAGCTGCGCAAGAGCGCGGTCCCCGGTGCCATTCCGGCCAAGGCCTACACGGTGGAGCCGACCGGAGACGTCACCTTCGTGCAGACGTTCCTCTCCGGCGCCATCGTCAACGTCAGCGTGCCGCCGAACATTGCCGTCGCGCCCGATGAACAGATCTGGCTCGAGTTCGACCAGGAGCGGATGCATCTGTTCGACGGAGAAACCGAAATGGCCCTCAAGGCCAACTGAGACAGGGCGGATGCGTTTGGAACGTGGCGTGGATGACTACGAAGCTTAAGATCACCGCGATCAAGCCCTATCCAGTGTGGGTAGGAACGCGCAACCAGATGCTCGTCAAGGTCGAGACTGACCAGGGCATCTTCGGCTGGGGCGAGAGCGGCTTGAGTGGTCGCGAGAAGGCCGTGGCTGGCGCGGTCGAGCATTATCGCGAGTTTCTCATCGGCCGCGACCCCATGCAAATCGGGCGGATCTGGCAAGAGGTTTATCGCAGCCAGTACTTCGAAGGCGGGCGGGTTCTGCAGGCGGCGATTTCCGCCATCGACATCGCCCTTCACGACATTAAGGCCAAGGCGCTGGGGGTGCCGGTCTACGAGCTGCTAGGCGGCAGGCAGCGCGACCGCATCCCCACCTTTGCGTCGACCGGCGACGAGACCGAGGGCGATGTTGCCATCGAACGAGCCCGCGAACTACGCACACAGGGGTGGGAGGCGATCCGCTTTTTCCCGGTCGGGCAAAACAGCAGGGACATCTTCGAGCCGCGCGAGTCGATCGGCCCTACCGCGAATATGCTGAACAAGGCGCGCGAGGCGCTGGGCGACGAGGTCGTTCTCGGCATCGACTATCATCATCGGCTGTCGGTGGCAGAGGCGGCGAGCTTCTGCAACAAGCTCGGCCGCGGCGTGCTTGATTTCCTCGAGGAGCCGATACGGGACGAGACACCGGAGGCCTACGAATCCCTGCGTACGATGACCGACGTCCCCTTTGCCATCGGCGAGGAATTTGCCAGCAAGTGGCAGTTCCTGCCCTACATCGAGCGCGGCATCCATCAGTTCAACCGGCTCGACGTTTGCAACGTCGGCGGGCTCACCGAGGCGATGAAAGTCGCTGGCTGGAGCGAGGCGCACTATGTGGATCTGATGCCGCACAATCCCCTTGGTCCGGTGTGCACGGCCGCGTCCGTGCATCTCGCCGCCGCTGTACCCAATTTCGCGTGGCTCGAGACCAGGGCGCCCGAAATAAAGCTGGGCTTCGACAATTCCGACTTCTTCCCCGTGCAACCACGGCTCGACGGCCCCGACTATCCGGTCAGCGATCTGCCGGGGCTCGGCGTCGAGATCAACGAGCAGGCGATCCAGGCGGGAAGTTTGCGTTTCTGGGAAGCGCCTCACCTTAAGCGCCGCGACGGTTCTGTTACGAACTGGTAGTTCCCTTTCAACCGGAGTCCACGATGACACATGCTCCCGACATCACGCGGCCGCCAAAAGACCTGATTGACGCGCTAAGGGAGATCGGCGCCGCGACGGTTGCCGGCACGCTTGGCCACATGGGTTTTCGCAATCCGCACATGGTGGGACCGGTGGCGCAGAACCACGGGAAGTCGATCGTCGGGCCGGCGCTGACGCTGCAGTTCATGCCACAGCGGCCGGACCTATTCACCGAGGGAGAATATGCCGATCCTGAGACGCAGCTGCATCGGCACGTGCTTTATCACGCGCAGGACGGCGATGTGGTCGTGGTCGACGCGCGCGGCGACATGAGCTCGGGCGTCTTCGGCGATATGATGTCGACGTATTTTAAGGGCAGGGGCGGCGCGGGCATCGTCATCGACGGGTGCATGCGCGACCGGCCCAATGTCGAAAAGCTCGATCTGCCCCTATGGCTGCGCGGCTGGACGCCAAATTATCATGTGCAGACCAGCATCTATCCGAACGCCGTCAACGTTCCAATTGCCTGCGGCGGTGTCACCGTGATCCCCGGCGACATCATCGTCGCCGACGACGACGGGGTGGTGGTGCTTCCTGTCGCAATGGCCCCGAAGGTGATCGAAGAATCACAGAAGCATCACGATTGGGAGGAGTTCTCGCGAGCGAAGCTCATGGAGGGCGGGCCGTTGCAACGCTATTATCCGCTGCATGAGGATGCCCGCGGGGAGTACGAGGAGTGGCGCAAAACAAACCGCCTGGAGAACCCAAGGTAGTTAGCAGGCCTTGGCGATCAGTTTTGCCAGGCAATCAGCAGCCTGGGTCCCTGGCACGCCAAGATCTCTGACGCTGTCCATGTGGTTGCGGTTCGAGAGCACAAGCGACGTTACCAACGATCCCTGACGCAGCAAGCTCGCTATGAATCGATCGGCTTGCTGATGGAAGGGTGGCGTCTCATTGGCTCCGACCAGAACCGTCGCCTCGGTTTGAGGATCATGCCGACAGGCAAGAGGTGTAAACATGGCGACTTCCTCGTCGGTGATTCCAATCTCGTCGGCGAGAAAGGAATCCTGGAGCGGTTTCAAATCGTAGAGCCCGCCGAGCAGAAGGGCTGCCCTCACATTCGAAGGGGTATGCTCGCCGTTGAACAGAAACGTTGCAAGATGTGCTCCTGCCGAATGACCACTGACAGTCAGGGCCGCCGGGTTTCCGCCATGATCGGCGATGTTGGCCAGGACCCACTGCTTGGCGCGGCGCACCTGGTCGACAATCGTCGCCATTCTGACCTTGGGCATCAGAGCATAATCGAGGATGACGGCGATGGCCCCGGCCTTGGTAATTGTCGTCGCGACGTATGAATAGTCGCGCTTCGAGAACATTCTCCAGTAGCCGCCATGGACAAACATGTGCACCGGCAGGGCCGTTCTTTTGCCCGCGGGAAAGAACAGGTCCATGGTTTCGGTCGGATCCGGGCCGTAGGCCACCTCCGCGGTCATCGCAATGGTGGCGCGGGCGGCCTCGCTGCGGTCAACGATGTCTTGCACGATTTCGTCAAAATCCGCGACGTGGTCGCGGATGCGAAAGGGATCGCCTTGCATTCTTCCTCTGCTCACATGCTGATGGCGAGGTATTTCGCCTCCATGAACTCAGCAATGCCGTGATGCTGTCCTCCCTCGCGGCCGAGCCCACTCTGCTTGACGCCGCCGAAGGGAGCTGCCGGATCGGACATCAGCCCGCGGTTGAGAGCGATCATCCCGGCCTCGATCTTGGAGGCCACCCGCATGCCACGCGCCAGATCGCGGGTGTAGATGTAGGCAGCAAGCCCATATTCGGTGTCATTGGCGCGTGCGATGACCTCGGCCTCGGTTTCGAAGCTAGAGATTGGCGCTACAGGCCCGAATATCTCCTCATGCGCCATCTTTGAGTCGCCTGGCACGTCGCGAAGCACTGTAGGAGGGTAGAAGAAACCACGTCCGGACAGGACTGAGCCGCCGCACATGATCCGCGCACCGCGTGTGACCGCGTCAATGACAAGGCGGTCTATCTTCTCGACCGCCTTTTTCGTGATCATGGGTCCGCATTCCGTATCCGGGTCGGTGCCGGCGCCGACCTTGAGCGACGACATCCGCTTCTCAAGTCCGTCAGAGAAGGCTTCGTAGATGCCAGCTTGCACATAGAGGCGGTTCGCTGCGGTGCAGGCCTCGCCGGCGTTGCGCATCTTCGCCACCATCGCGCCATCAAGTGCCGCTTCGAGATCGGCGTCGTCGAACACAATGAATGGGGCGTTGCCGCCTAGTTCCATTGAACACGAAACCACATGCCTGGCAGCCTCTGCCAGCAAAGCGCGACCGACACCCGTCGAGCCGGTGAAGGAGAGTTTGCGTACTCGCGGATCGGCCAGCATGGCTGCCGTCACAGGGCCGGGACGCGAGGTTGTCAGGACGTTGACCACCCCCGGTGGAACGCCTGCCTCCTGATAGAGCGCGGCGAGTGCGTAGGCCGTGAGGGGTGTCTCGCTGGCCGGCTTCAGGATCACCGTGCATCCAGCGGCAAGTGCCGGCGCGATCTTGCGCGTCGCCATCGCGGCAGGAAAATTCCAAGGCGTGATCAGGACGCAGATGCCGATCGGTTCGTAGTCGACCACAATGCGATTGGTGCCGGAGGGGGCAGTGCCAAATTCGCCAGTGATGCGAACGGCCTCCTCGGCATTCCAACGGAAAAATTCCGCGGCATAAGCGATCTCGCCGCGGGCATCCCGGAGCGCCTTGCCGTTTTCCAATGCGATGAGAGTCGCGAGCGCCTCTGATCGTTCCGTCATCAGTTCAAAGCAGCGTCTGAGGATCTCGGAACGCTTTCGCGGCGACGTTGTTCGCCAGCCATGGGCTGCCTTGGCAGCGGCTTCAACGGCAGCGGCCGCGTCGTCCACGGTCGCATCGGGCACAGCGGCGATGACAGCCTCGGTCGAAGGATCGATGACAGGAATTACCCTGCCATCCGCGGACTGCCGCCATTGGCCGCTAATATACAGTCCGTGCGAGATTGTGTGGAAGTCGCTGATGCCCTGATCATCCGCCAGAACCTGTGAAGACGTGTTCATCTCGATATTCCCGATTGTTTACATGACGCAGCTGGCGAGGTCGCCATCAAAGGCAGCCTGGACCAGGCGCCGCATGGACCCCAAATCGAATGGCCGCGGATTGTTCTTGATGAGGCGTTCGATACTGATCGCTTGTTCCGCCGTCCAATCGAGCTTATCGGCGGGAAGCCCTAGCTCGGCTAACGAGGGAGTGATCCCGATTGCCCCAAACAGCCGACTGACCTCGCCTATGGTCGCGTCGGCCAACTCTTCGGCCGTCCGGCCTTTTCCATCGAGGCAGAGCGCGTTGGCGATCTCGGCCATCTCGGTCGCTGCGGCTGTTCTGTTGTACTTCATGACATACGGCAACATGGTGGCGACACCCAATCCGTGAGCGGTGTGGGTTATCGCGCCGACCGGATATTGCACGGCGTGCGCTGCCGCTGTGCCGGCCGTTCCGAACGCACAGCCGGCTGCAAGTGCACCCATCATCACCTCAGCCCGGGCGTCCTCGTCAGCGGGCTGGCGGTATGCCGTTTCAAGGCTTCGGCCAAGCAGCTTGATCGCCAGCAGGGCGAAATGATCGGTCAAAGCGGTTTTGCCGATAAAGACATGTTTCTGCGAAAGGCCGGGATCGGTGCCACGCCTGACCGCAGTGAAGGCCTCGATTGCATGCGTCAGCGCATCGGCGCCTGCAATCGCCGTCAATCCCGGCGGGCATGTCATCGTCAGTTCAGGGTCGCAGATAGCCGCAGCCGCGATCAGATACGGGCTGGAGATGCCGACCTTCAGCGTGCGATCCGGATCGGAGATCACCGCGACCGGGGTCACCTCGGAGCCGGTGCCGGCTGTCGTCGGCACCGCGATCAGCGGCAGCGTCGGACCAGGCACCTTGAACTCGCCGTAGTAGTCCTGGAGCTGGCCGCCGTGACTGATGAGCAACGCGGCGCATTTGGCCATGTCGAGACAACTGCCGCCGCCAATGCCGATCACCATGTCGGGCGCGAACTTCCGCGCCTGTTCGGCGCAGACGGCGACGGTGTCTCGGGGTACGTCGGGTAGCACACGGTCATGCACAAGCACGTCGATCGAGGCGGCCCGCAGCGCCGCTACGATCTCCGCGAAAGGGCCCGTTGCGGCAAAACGTTCATCGGTGCAGACGAGCGCGCGACGCCCGAGCCCGGCCGCGACGGTCGCAATGATGTGGCGCTGGCCCTTCCCGAAGAGGATTTCGCGCGGCAGCCTTATGGCAGCGAAAAGGCTCATAATCTGAGTCCTGTCGTGTTGTTTGGATTGGAATGCGAAAGGGCGCTGAGCTCGGCCCAAAGCTTGGGCTCGATGTCAAACCCCTCCTGCAGCGCGGTTGCATACCGACGTGTCGAACCATCGCCCGGAATGCAGACGGTCCGTTCGGGTTCGGCAGGTGAGGAAGCATGGGCCGCGGGGGCGGCACGCTGCTCCAGCAGGGCCACCGCAAGCGCCACTGCGTTATCTCGAAACAGCTTCAAATCGTATCCTCTATAAAATCGTATAGGATATAGGATTGTACTGTCCGGAGC
Source organism: Mesorhizobium sp. M0244 (assembly GCF_040321795.1). NCBI lineage: Bacteria > Pseudomonadati > Pseudomonadota > Alphaproteobacteria > Hyphomicrobiales > Phyllobacteriaceae > Mesorhizobium > Mesorhizobium sp. M0244. The sequence continues at coordinate 25,326 of NZ_JAMYSE010000085.1, forward strand.
ATCGTGTTAGCAACTCAATGTGTCAAGAGGCAAAACATGCAGGCCATGAACTTACCCAGTGTAGACGAAGCGAACCTCGCCGGCGGGCGTATCCAGCGCTCCAGCAGCTTGGTTGAGGACGTCTACGAAGCGATTTTTGCGCAACTCATGTCGCTGAAGATTGCGCCGGGTTCCCGCATCACGGTCGACAGTCTGGTCAAGGAATTCAACGTATCTCACACGCCGATCCGCGAGGCGCTCGGCCGGCTCGAAGGCGAAGGCCTTGTGCTGAAGACGCATCTGATCGGTTACCGCGCTGCCCCCCAGATCACGAAGCGACGGTTTGATGAGCTCTACGAGCTTCGCCTGCTGCTCGAGCCTCATGGCGCGGCCAAGGCAGCCGCGCTCATGGACGAGGCGAAGCTCGCCCAGCTTCAGGAATCAGCCGGCGTCATGGCGCGCCGTGAGGGCAAGGACGAGCGCCTGCGGTATTCCAACTTCGCCCGCCAAGACGCTATTTTCCATGACAAGGTCATGGAATTCGCCAACAACGAACTCGTGCGCGAAACGCTGGCGCACCAGCATACCCACTTCCACATATTTCGCCTGATGTTCCATTCGCGCGTCACCGAAGAGGCGCTTGACGAGCATGAGGCCATCCTGGCCGCTTTCGCTGCGGCCGATCCTGCCGCGGCCGAGCAGGCGATGCGTCGTCATATCGAGCATTCCCGCGACCGTTTGTTGCTGGCGTTCGACTGAGACTGTCCCGATGCCTTTGATCACGCAGGCCAATGCCAAGGAATACTACTTCCCCGATTCACCCTTCTAAAACCTCAAACCGCCGGGCGAGTACATGTCTCGCCCGGCAGTTGTCACAGGAAAGGAACGACCATGCCAGGCAAAAAGATCCTGATGCTGACCGGTGAGTTCACCGAGGAATACGAAATCTTCGTCTACCAGCAGGCGATGGAAGCGGTGGGCCACACTGTTCATGTCGTGTGCCCAGACAAAAGCGCCGGAGACGTGATCAAAACATCGCTGCACGACTTCGAGGGCGATCAGACCTACACCGAAAAGCTCGGCCACTATGCGCTGATCAACAAGACCTTCGCCGACGCTGAGAAGCAGCTGGATCAATACCACGCTGTTTACTGCGCCGGCGGTCGTGGCCCCGAATACATCCGCACCGATAAGCGCGTGCAGGCGATGGTGCGCCACTTCCACGAAACCAAGAAGCCGATTTTCACGATCTGCCATGGCGTGCAGATCCTGATTGCGGTCGACGGTGTCGTGCGTGGCAAGAAGGTCGGCGCACTGGCGGCGTGCGAGCCCGAAGTGACGCTTGCCGGCGGCACCTATATCGACCTGTCTCCAACGGAGGCATATGTCGACGGCACGATGGTTTCAGCCAAGGGCTGGACGGCGCTTGCCGCGTTTATCCGCGAATGCCTGAAGGTGCTTGGGACGGAAATCCGCCACGCGTAGACCTTTGTTCCGACGCATCCCAAAGGGTGCGTCGGTTCCCTTGTTGTGGAAGGGAACTTGTCACCGCCAATTCGGCCTCGATCATAAAACGCCTGCATCGCGCTGAGTTTGCCCCCCAGGGTCAAAGCTCTTTCGCTATGCGTTGACGTTCGTTTCATCAAATCCTGTAAGCGAACGCATCAGTGTTTCCCTTGCTGAAGCCAGATGCGCTCGGCAGGCCACCTCAATCCGAGTGGAATTGTGGCTCTCAAGCGCATCGATATAGGCGACGTGTTCGTGGAGCGCGGCAAGGTTGCGCTGCTTTTCGTCCTGCTTGTTCCACTGATAGTGGTAGTGACAAATGAACGTGATGATGTCGTAGAAATCATCGATAAAGCGGTTCGGCGACGCCTCGTTTATGAGCCGGTGAAACCGGTTGTCCAGGCCGGAGAAGTCGTGAACGTCAAGGACTTCGAGTGATCCACCAGTGGTGGGGGGGGGGGGGGGGGGGGGGGGGCGGGGCGGGCGGGGGGGGGGGGCGGGGGCGCGGGGTCGGGGCGGGAGGAGACGCACACAGACTAAGCAACGGGGGGG